>CAYZQB010000017.1:0-3395 GCA_964480395.1 uncultured Planctomycetia bacterium | reverse complement strand
CCATGTTTTTGCGGAAACCAGATTTGCTCGGAAATCTTCACGAAATTCGGATGCTTTTTCAGAAATTTCGCAATCTGTTCCTCGTTTTCCTCGCGCATTATCGTACATGTCGAATAATTAATATATCCACCGTCAGCAATACACAACACAGCAGATTCAAGCAGCTCCGCTTGCAGAACGCATAAGGATTCAATATCTTCGGGCTGCAAACGCCAACGAACATCAGGATTCCGTGCTAAGACACCCAAGTTGCTGCAAGGCACGTCCAGCAACACCAAATCAAACTTACTTTCAGTTTCTCTAGCAAATTTTCGGAAATCAGCATTTACAATCTCAATTTTATGGTCAAGCCGCTTGAAATTTTCCTCAAGCATCCCGATTTTGCTCTCACCAATTTCAACCGCAGTAAAGCTGCCCTCACCTTCCAGTTGCTCGAAAACGTGAGAAATCTTCCCGCCTGGTGCAGCACAACCATCTACAACCTTCGGATTCTTCGTCAATTCAAATCCCGACACATCCGAAGACAGAGCCGATGTCAAATCCTGAACATAAATCAAACCCTCACGAAAAAACTCCGAATCTATCAACGATTTATTCACCGAAAGCTTGAAAATACTCGAATGCTCTGTCTTTTCGAGGATGAACCCAGCTGATTCCATTTGCAGCTTCAATCCTTCCGTCTCAATTGCCATCTCATTTACGCGCAGAAACACCGGAACATCTGAATTCGAAGCTTCAGCAATCTCGACCGCACGCGAAAATGGAAATGTTTCAATTAATTTCTTGCTCAGCCATTCAGGCAAGGAATACGCCTGCATTAGCCATTTTGTGGGCTTTTGCAACGGGTCAGCAAAAACATTCTGCTTGAATTTATATTCTCCGACAATACTGCGCGACATTGAATCGTCAACATCATTAAGCACAATATCTTCGGAAATCTTTCTTAAAACTGCGTTTGCGAAGCCACGTTTGCTGCGCGCTTGCACCAGGTTCAACGCATCGTTGATAACCTTTGCAGGAATTTTGTCCCGATTGAACAAAAACTCCGCAAGTGCAGCAAACATCACTGCCTTCAGATGTTTTTCAATCTTTTCAAGCTTAATCTTTGAATATATTTTCAAAATCTGCTCAAATGTGCCACGCCATGTAACAGCACGGTTTACGAGATATTTTGTACTCGTTTTCACCATATCAGACAAGTTTTTTGATGCATCTGCAAGAATTTCATCAAGCTTTTTCCCGCTCTGTTCAAATCTATACAAAACCAATGCCGCTAGCTCTAAACTCATAAATCCCCAATACTTGAATGAAATATCTGCAATATATCATTAATCTTCAGTAAAGATAGGATAGTTGAATTTACGTAAATATTGAACAACTTTGAGCATCGGCAGACCCTTGATTGACGTGAAATCCTCACCCATAATGCTCGCAAAAAGCCCAAGTCCCCTACCTTCAATCTGGTAAGAGCCAGCACAATCAATGGGATTTGCGGTTTTAACGTAATTTTCAATCTCAGAACGAGTAAGCTCATACATCTGCATACGCTGAATGACTGCATCCTGCTTCTTTTCAACCTCTCCACCAGAAATCTTCAGCATCGTAACTGCAGTTATCAAATTATGCTCAACACCTGATAATGTCAACAATTGCTCTATCGCTTTCTCGTGCGAACCTGGTTTCCCAAGGATTTTCCCGTCATACTCAACAAGCTGGTCCGATGCAATCAACAAATACACCGTGTCCTCAGAGAAATCAGGCATTTTCGATAATTTCTGTCGAACAGATTCAGCTTTCACGTCCGAAAGCATCAGCGCAAGTACAATCGGGTCAGTAATTTCTTGCTTAAATGCTTCTTCGTCAACATCAGGCAGAATTTGTATAAATTCCAGACCCAAATCCCGAAGCTGTTCCGCTCGATACTTCGACCCCGAACCTAAAATTATTTGATATTTTTTCATTGTGACAAAATCTACTAAAAAAAGTCTGATTCGCAATCAAGTTTTGCATTCTTTGCGACTTTTGTTTTATAATTCCACAATAAATTACGCTTAGGTGAAAAATGGGTAAAACGATTATCGAGAAGATTATTTCCAATCATTCTACTGACGAGAACATAAAACCAGGTGAGATTGTTTGGATGAATCTGGATGTTCGGTCTGCTCGCGATTTCGGCGGACCAAACGTTGTAAAGCATTTGCAAAAGTATTTCCCTGACAATGATTTTGTTGAGAAAGAGAATTTGTATTTCACCTTTGATTTGACGGTGCCTGCAAAGACGATTGCTTATGCAAACAATCAGCATCTATGTCGGCAGTTCGCACGAGAAACGGAAATTGCGCTGCACGATGTTGACAGAGGCATCGGCTCGCATGCACTCATCGAAGAAGGCAAGATTTTACCAGGTTTTACTGTTGTCGGGACGGATTCGCATTTTAATATCATGGGTGCGCTTGGTGCATTCGGGCAAGGTATGGGCGACACCGACATTGCGTACGCTTTTCGTTATGCTCGCACCTGGTTTGAAGTGCCTGATTCCATCAAGGTCAATATCGTTGGAAGTGTTGATTTTACGAAGATTGAAGCAAAAGACATTGTGCTGGCGGTGATTCGTCAACTCGGAACTCTCAAAGCGTTGGGGAAATCGGTAGAATTCTACGGCAAAATCATTGATGAGTTGAAAGTCTTTCAGCGTATAACTTTTGCTAGCATGGCGACGGAAATGTCAGCAATATCAGCGTTTCTGGTTCCTAATGACGACGTGATACAGTATTTGTCAAAGACATCAGGTATTGCGAAGGCGGAAGTTCCGGTCATCAAAGCTGATGCAGATGCAGTATATTCCGATGAAATAACAATTGACCTTAATAATCTTGTGCCGCAGATTTCTGTACCGCATGAGCCACATAACGTTCACGATGTCGCGGATGTTGCAGGGCGTAGGATTGACAGCGTTTTCATCGGCTCTTGCACAAATGGGCGGATTGAAGATTTTGCTGAAGCTGCGAAAATCCTGCATGGCAAGAAAATTCACAAGAATGTCTCGCTGAAGATGACGCCTGCAACAAAACAGGTTTACTACGAGCTTTTAACGTCGGGCATGCTTAAAGATTTGTTCGAAGCTGGTGCGTTGATTTCGAATCCGGGTTGCGGCGGATGCGCTCAGGGGCATATTGGCTTGACAGGTCAAGGGGAAGTTCAGCTTTCTACGTCAAATCGTAATTTCAAGGGCAAACAGGGTGCAGGAGAAACATATCTCGTTGGACCGCGCGTTGCTGCTGCTTCCGCTCTTACAGGCACAATCACTTTGCCAGAGTTTTAGCCACAGAGACTCAGAGAACACAGAGAAAATATCAAGTTTGTCATTCTGAACAAGGGAGTGTAACGACCGATGT
>CAYZQB010000016.1:26773-29337 GCA_964480395.1 uncultured Planctomycetia bacterium | reverse complement strand
ATAAGTAAATGGTGGCACAGGCATCCCTGCCTGTGTCTAGCAACATCGTCATCAACGACAGGCAAGGATGCCTGTCCCACCGATTCATCATTTGACAACATTTGCATTGACAGGCAAGGATGCATGTCCTACCAATATTTTCTCTCTGAGGTCTCAGTGGCTAAAATCTTTATATTCTGGGAAAACTATTTTTTGCGTTTGTGAGATGATGGAATATTCAGCATTGTACGGTATTTTGCTACGGTTCTGCGAGCGATTTTTATCCTCATCTTATCACTCAAAACTTTGCATAGATGGTCGTCAGAGAGTGGTTTTTCGGGGTTTTCAGATTCGATAAGTTCCTTGAGCGTTGTTTTTATATGCTCTATGCTTTGCTCCTCGCCCACAGAATTGACTGTACCAGAGCGGAAAAAATATCGAAGCGAAAAAATTCCTTGAGGTGTATCGATATATTTATCTGAAACCGCACGAGAAATCGTTGAAACATGCAGCCCAAGACCGTCTGCAACATCCTGCATTTTAAGCGGTTTTAAGCCCTCGGAACCTTTTTTAAAAAACTCATTTTGACGCTCAATTACAAACTGAGCAACTCGTTCAAGAGTAATCTGACGTTGTTCCAGCGCATCAAGAAGCGTTTTCGCAGACTGTACTTTCTGACGTATAAAATTCTTCACTTCAGGCGTACTCGAATCTGACAGCAGTTTTTCGAGTTCCTCATCGTCCGCATCCCTGATTTTTTCATCCTCAGATTGTTTGTTGTCATCTACACCCGTAGAATTATTGGTTTTCTTTGAGATAACTTTGAGATATGCCGGTGAAATGTTGATGCCAGGCAGATATTTATCCTCCATTATCGCATAATACTCACCTTCAACCTCGCGCACAGCAATATCAGGCAGAATATATGGCACATCACGCCCTGCGAAGAGATTGCCGGGGCGAGGATTCAGCATAGCGATGCTGTTAACCGCTTCCTGCACCTTAATATCCGACACTTTCATCGCTTCAGTAATTCCCTGCAAATCTTGATGCAAAAATAGCTCAAAATGCTCTTCAAGGATATTCAAGGCAAGAATATATTCCGGTAAATCAGACGTAAGCTGTCTGAGCAAGCATTCCTTAATCCAATAGGTGCCAACTCCTGACGGCTCAAAAGTCTGAATAATATTTAAAATTTTCTCAGCTTCGAAATATGCAGCCCAAAGATATCTATCCACTGAAAAACGCAATTCATCAGGTGGATGCACCTCATTGAGTGGTATTAAGCGGTTTGTCCAGAAATTTTCTGGCTCAACATTTTTCCGGTTTTTCCGCTTTTTGGGTTGTTCACCATATTCCGCATCTTCTTCTGTTTCTGATTCCTGGGCTTCGAATGTTTGCAGAATTTCACTCGAAATTAAATCTTCGGTAATTGGTAACTTGTCATTTTGAGTTGATTCTTCCTTGATTTTTCGAATTCTTTCGTCAGCAACCAAAAAAGCTGCTTCAGACAGCTCAAGATCATTTGGCAGATTATTAACAATTTCAAGCAAGTGGTAACGCAAATAACCGTTGTTATCGATGTTGTAGATTATCAACTCACCAATCTGAATCTGATTTTCTGTAAGATTATGAAGCATAAGTTGTTCGAACAGAAAATCCTGAAGAGTCGGTCCCGCTGATGCAGTATTTTTCATCGCTTCAAGCTTTTTATCCTCGCCATAACCCGTACTCTTCCTCGGCGCAAACTCCTCTGCACGCAGAAAATCCACGTACGTAGATTCTTTCTCATATTCGTCAAGATTCTTGAATTCTTGCTGCTCCTGATCACTGCCCTTTTTCGCCAAACTCAAGGCGTCAATTTCAGTCATGTCTAAAACTTCGCTAAAATCTCCGCTGAAACCTGTTTCCTCAATCTCCGCGGGATTAGTCAGAACGAGAACAGGATTCTCCTCAAGTTCTTTCTTGAGCTTTTTAACAACTTCCAATAGCGGTGCTTGCAACAACTCCATGCGCTGAATCATTATCGGTGTCTGAATCAGCTTTAGCTGCTGTTTTAGCTGTAAATCCGTTCTGAGCTGCATCTCGGGTTTATATTCCGCCATCCCTCATTCGCCTTTCAATATCTTCTCACCTGTACAATGTCGATATAGTTCCTGAACCCAAAGTTCTCATACATCAATTATAACATCGGGGCAAGCATTCGGAAATCTTTTTGAAAACTTTATCAAAACAACTTTTTTGGGATAAATCTTATTTCGTGAACTTTAGAATCGCAAATAAAATAATCCCAGTCAACACAGCATGAAATAATCGCTGAACTTGATGCAAAGGTGCTGGACCATCCGGCTTCATTGACCCCTCCTGAGGTCTGAAGACAAAAGCGTTGAGAAATATGCTGATTATGCCGATTATTATTGCAGCAACCCGAATATTGATTTCATCAAGCGTTTCGGTGAACCGGCTGAGTAGAAAGATCGCAAGGAGTATTGTTGGAAACAGCCAGCATATAAGTATAAAATGTTTTCTGCGCATAAATATCACAACCTTAATTGCATCTGGAATTGTGATAATGTACATTTTTT
>CAYZQB010000016.1:17802-26673 GCA_964480395.1 uncultured Planctomycetia bacterium | reverse complement strand
GGAATTTCATGAAACGATTCTTCATCAGCACACTGGAACATTCGGGTGACATTGCAGGGGCAGAATTGGTCAACGCTTTGCAGTGTCAGCTTCGGGATAATGGTGAAGATACGGAGTTTTATGGGCTTGGCGGCTCAGCAATGCAGAATGTGGGTGTGAAGATAATCGAGAATACGGTTGATAATGCAATAATGGGCTTTACCACTGTTATTTCCGAGATTCCGCGCATGTTGACGCTGATGAAAAATACTGCAAAATTCATCCGTGCAAGCAGTTTCGATGCAGTTATCGTCATTGATGCGCCTGATTTCAACATCCGATTCGCAAAGCATCTGCAAAGCACTCGAAGCAGAACTCCGCTAGTGTACTTTATTTTGCCGCAGGTTTGGGCTTGGCGGCAAGGGCGTTCGAGACAGATTGAGAATCTTTTCGACCTGAAATTTCCGGTTTTTCCTTTTGAAACAAGGTGGTTCACGAATCGGCATGTTGATGTTACGTATATCGGCAATCCGACGGCATATCGGGTACAGCATTTTCTGAGTCAGCATAACCGTGCAGAAGATAGAGAAAAATTCAATCTCCCGACAGTGCGAGAAGCCAATGCGCCGGTGGTTGCGATTCTGCCTGGCTCACGAAAATCGGAGATTCGGAATCTTCTGAATGTGCAGATTCAAGCAATGAATAAATTAACAAAGGATTTTCAGCAAATAACGGGGATTTTAGCTGTTGCACCTGATAGGAATCTCGACATTTACGAACCATTTCTGCAAAATGTTGATTTTAATCTGAAAATCGCAATTCCCCGTAAAACCAACAATTTAGATGATAAGTCACCGATTGAAATAGGTGCAAAATCATTCCGAACCTACGATGCCGATGCTTTAACCGTGATGAGCATTTGCGATGCAGGGCTTGTGTGTTCTGGCACAGCGACGCTTGAAGCAGCACTTTTGAATCTGCCATCGGTGGTCGGATACATCGCAAACACGCTTAATTTCTGGATAGCACGCGCAATTGTCAGCATTCGGACGATTTCAATTGCCAACCTTGTGCTTGAGAAAGCGGTGTATCCTGAGCTGATTCAGCACATTTGCACACCCGATTTCATGTGTAACCAGCTGAAGAAGATGCTTTCAGCTGAATTTGGTGAATATTTCGCAACGCAGCACGATATTCTGTGGTACAAAATCGGAGAATTAAATCCGTTTGTCGAAGCCAGCAAACTCATTATCAACAAGACTAATCCATGTAGTTCTGGCATCTTGCCAGACTCTCTTCAACATTGACAGGCTAGGAAACATGTCCCACAGTTTTCATTAATTAATGATACACAGTTCCATGAATTATTTTGCTTTGTATGTAGTCCAAGACGATTGAACTTTCCAATACGCAATATCTTCTTCAGGCGGAACATCTTGACTGCAGTTAATTTGAGAAAATAAATCTACATCATTATCAACACAGAACTTCTCGACTATCGGATAGCAAGTATCCTTTTTTTCGACTTCTGACAGTCATATTAAAATGCCGTATTTAATGTCATCCTTGTTTAGAGTATCCAAAAATTCTTTTAGTTGTTCACAATCGTAGATTGTTTCGTCAATTTCATATTCGTCGTCTTCATCTGATTCGTTGATTAACAAAATATTATCCGAAAGCTTAGAGTATTCCAACTCCAATTCAACAAGTTTGCCTTTTACCTGAGATTTGCCTTCTTCCGCAGATTCGTCAACGACACTGCATGAGAAATTCAATGCTGATAGAAAGATGACTAAAAGAACCAAACGCATATTCATAATAAACTCCTTCCAGTAAATGAGTTTAACAACGACTATTTATAACATATTTATATCAAATCAAACAAATTTTGTTTAATCTGCGTCCTGCGGGATTGGTTTGTAGAGCCGAGTTGTTGCGAACAAAATTAGGAACAAAAATGCCGGGAAAATTCGCACAATTAAATGCCGTGCAATCGTTAAATTTTCGCTATTCAAGTGCATCTGGTAAAGGTATTCGTAGTCGATGATTTTCATACCTGCCAGATACAATGATGCGAAAGACAGTAACAGAAATTTATGCGATAAACTTAGATTCGACCACAGATAAAGGAAAAATAATCCAAGCACAAGTGCCAGAACACCTGTAACTTTCTTGATTGTTTCTGCATTTTTGATTTCGCTGATGCCCGATTCATCCGCATCATTATCAAAGTCCTGCAAAGTTTCGATATTGTCGAATTTCTGCTTAAGCTGGTCGCGCAGAACCTGGTCGTATCGACCGTTAAAGTCATCAACAATACAAAACACAATGAAAACAACCGCAATAACGATCATTCGTCTTTGAAATTTATCCATTTTCTGCTTCGGCTCATCCATAATTCATTACCGAAATTCAAAGTTATATTTTGAAATATTCAAAGTGGATCAAACATCCCTGCCTGACACCCACCATCAATATTAACAGGCAAGGATGCATGTTCCACCGTTTCCCATAATTATCTATACTGAGCTCAAGATTACATTGTTTTTCGTTAGAGCATTTCGATGCTTGTGATGACCGCGTTTCCACCGCCAAGGCACAACATCGCAGCACCCTTCTTCAAGTTTCGATGCTTCAAGGCGTACAACAAAGTTACAAGAACGCGCGTTCCTGAGCATCCAATCGGGTGACCCATTGCAACAGCACCACCGTTTACGTTGACTTTGCTCAGGTCGAGACCAAGCTCTTTCGTAACCGCAACCGCTGCAGATGAGAACGCCTCGTTAAGCTCGATTAGGTCAAAATCATGACGGCTCATTCCTGTTTTCTTTTCAAGGTTTTTCATCGCTTCGACAGGTGCAATCATCACCATCTTCGGCTCAACACCGCCAGTTGCGTAACCGGTGATTTTCGCCATCGGCTTGATACCAAGAGCTTGCGCCTTCTCCGCTGACATAAGTATCACTGCTGCTGCCCCATCGCTTATCTGGCTCGCATTACCCGCAGTAACCGTGCCGTCATTCTTGAAAACTGACCTGAGCTTTGCCATTTTCTCGATTGATGGCTCTGCAATAACACCTTCATCATGCTTGAAAATAATCGGGTCTGCTTTGCGTTGCGGAATTTCAATCGGCATAATTTCATCATCAAAACGACCTTCTTTTGTTGCTTCCGCTGCTTTCCGATGCGAATTATACGCATATTCATCCTGCATCTCGCGGGTAACACCATATTTTTCAGCAACAATTTCGCCAGTATTGCCCATATGATAGTTTTCGTATTTATCCCAGAGTCCGTCATTCACCATCATATCAATCATTACCGGACCACGATTGATATCAACACTCATCTTGTTGCCCATGCGGAATTCTCTTGTGAAGTAAGGCGCATTGGTCATCGATTCCATACCGCCGCAGAGAATGCAATCGTAATCACCTAGCATAATCCCCTGCGCACCAAGCATTACCGCCTTCAAACTCGAACCGCAAACCTTATTAACGGTTAGCGATGCTGTGCTGTCCGGAATACCCGCATAATGTGCAACCTGCCGTGCTGGATTCTGACCCCAACCTCCTTGCAGAACATGACCGAAGATTGTCTCTTCAACAACATCAGGTGAAATCCCGGCTCTTTTGATAGCTTCCTTCGCAACCATTACTCCAAGCTGAATCGGGTCAAACTTGGCAAGCATCCCATTAAATTTACCGAGTCCAGTTCTCACTGCAGACACGATTACAACATCTTTCATATCCATGTAAAAACCTCCTTTTGCGAAAACTTCGGTGTTAAAAATTCAATTTATCCAAGTTTATATCATTTCAGATGCAAATGTTAAAGAATGCATCAGCAATTTTTTGACCTGAATGACTTATTATGACAACCTAATATATTGAAAGTTAAATTTGATTTTCAATGGCTCATAATCTTATTTATTATATAGGATGATATTATTAATAAAAAGAAAGCACGAAATTTATATGAAATATCAAGCACGAAATAACGGTATGGCATTGATACTCGTTTTTGTGGTTCTTACGGGATTATTCTTGATTGCAGTACCGTTTCTGCGTTCGATGCTTCAGGCGAGAGGTACTGCACTTTCGCACAGCAGCACGGTAATTGCACAGAACGACATAATATCGTTGAGAAATCTGGCATATCAACATCTCGTTAACGCGCAAACGGTGAATCAGCAGTATCAGGCGGAATCAGGGGATGTAAATTTTATTTATTCCGCGCTGATGATGAAACAGGTTCCGCTAAATACACCTGAATACACTTCACCAGGGGAATTTCTGATCCAGCCGAATCTGAGTCGTATGCTCGATTCAACCGGTAACATTCGCGAGTTGCCAGCACCGATGCTTGACGTTGTTAATGCTCATGATCGCTTATGGACCGTCAAAATCAATGACGAACAGGGTAAAATTGATCTCAATACTGCCAGTTATTTCGTTATCGGAAATTTAATCGGTGCAACGAGTTTGACACAGGATTTGAATGACCTAAACAGCGCGTCAATGAATGTTAGAGATGCAAGCTGGTTCCCGCCGATAAACGGTTACCTTATTGTTGACCAAGAACTTATCGGATACACAAAGGTTTCCAGCGATTACAAAATTTTCTACGAATTGTCACGTGCCGCTGCAACTTCAACCGTTCCCGGTAGTGGACTTGCTGAATTTGCTACAGCAGCAAGCAATCACGTTGCCGAATTCAGCATTGCGTATCCCGGAAGTGCTTACAAAATAACAACTGCAAAGTTTGACAATGCTCAAAATCCGAATGTGCTTTATTCTTTTCCGACGGTTGAAAGTATCAGGGAAATTTCGACATACAATAAATTCAATAATTCATATTCTGACGCGATTGATGCTTATTTGTACGATAAAATTGAGAATAATTTGACAGTTTTCGGTAGCGGTGATTATCCCGGAACATTCTATGCACCTCAGATTCTGTTAAATAACGTACCGCAAGGTCAGCTCAATCCTGACGGTTCATTTACGTACAATGGTACACAAATATTGAATCTAGCGGATAATCAAGCGATAAATACTGGTTCCATCTTAAAAATTACGTCCGATACTGGCGAGGTCCGGTTTTGTACTGCTCGACATGTTAACGGAAATCGAATTGTCATCGACCGCACAATTTTAGCAAACACAAATAATACACCACCTTTCAGATTTCATGCTAACCGTGCAATTGTCGAAGTTATGGCACGCAAACCGGTAAACATCAATACTGCATCGAAACAAGTTCTTGTTGCACTTTTCAGCGGATTGGCAATCAGTGGTGCTGATATTGTCTCTACGAGAGAAGCGGAGATTGTCGCTGATAGAATTCATGCGAGAATTTATCAAGAATTTGAGCCGTTTACTTCACCAGAAGAATTTGCGAGTTTTATCAGGGACAATTTCGCAGATTGGAATTCAACCTATGATATTGAATTATCCTCAAATGATTTAACTTCAATTATCCTGAATGCTAACCGCAATTTCGATGTCCGGCTGCGTCGTCCGACAATGCCGTTTACATATCGAAGTTATGATACATACAAAATCAAGTATTCAGTGCTGATTAACAGTGCTTCCAATAGGATTGACGCTGAAACCGGTCAGCCAGTTCCCGGTCTTCCCAGAGCAAAATATTCCGCTGAGGAAATACGACGTATCGGAACCGAAGGTCTAATTATGGACGGAACCAGACTTGTTGGCAAATTCCATCAACAGGAATACGCTGATTATCTCTACGCCCGGGACATTTTGTTTGCAGGAACAGGGCTTCAGATAACCGCACATACAACCGGAGCAACTGATATTCAAGGAAATACTGCGACCTACATCAAAGCTTCACTTCCATATGCTCCTGACAAAAAAGGCAACAATATTCTTGATTTCAATGGATTGGGGAAACATTTCAACAATGGTCAGCCATATTTACTAGACGCTCATCCACTCGGAACAACAGCTGGACAAAATCAATTAAATCTAAACACCGGCTCACTGCACTTCTGGTTTAAAATGGACGAATACAACAACAATGAAAAAACTGTAATCATGGATTGCTCCGCTTCAGAGTTTCAGAACCGACTATCTCTTTTTTACGAACCCAGACGACGTGCTTTGGTACTGCGTATTCTTGCATCAGATCTTGAGCCGGCAGCATGCGATTATGTATTTCCACTTCGAAGCATGGGCAATTCAGGCGGGGGAATTCGTTCGGACGTCTGGTATCACGCGATGCTAACTTGGAAAGGTTCAAATTTCCAGGATATTTTGCAGGGCAGAAGAATTAAGGTTCAGTTTAATATGCTGTTTGACGGTCTTGGTGCTTCACCTGTCGTCCGAATTCCTGGATATTTTACGCATACATATTACCCAGACGGCTGGGACGGCAACGTTTTGAGTGAGTGCTACTCATATCTGACCCGCAATCTCAACACTCCAAGAGGTAATCAATATGACGAGAACGTTCATCAGATTGTGCTTGAGGATGCAAGCGGTTTTCCATCATCAGGCGTTGTACAAGTAAATGACGAGGTGATTCAGTATTCTCGAAGGAATCCTGCCAATCGAAATATTCTCGAAGGGCTTGATGTTATTGAGCAAACTGATCCTAACACGGGGCAGACTATTCGATATCCTAACGGTATTGTTCGAGGCGCACGCGGTTCATCTGCAACAACGCATGAAACCGGTTCCGCTGTTTATTTATGGGGATATTCACTGACTCTGCACAGGGACAATCTTGCACCAAATCTACCTGCGGTTAAAGGTCGACTCATTTCCAAGTTCGGAAATCAAACGGGACCTGTTAGAATTTTTAATCAGGACACTGAAAATACTGATTATGAGAATTATCTAAACGAAGGACCACTTGCCGGTTTACCCGAAGACAGCAAGAAAATAATCGCACAACCTGAAACTTTTGACGATTTTCCCGAACAGGGCTATGTTCTCGTGTGGGGAGATGTCGTTACTGAGTATGAGGAAGATCCTCAGACTGGAAACATGAAAGCGGTCTTGGCGAATCCGGGAAATCTCGGTGAAATCATTTTTTATGACGGCATTCATACAGAAACAGATGATAACGGAGTCGAATATCAATATCTTAGTGTTGGTGAGCGGAATTCTATTGCCTGGAAAGGGCAACCTTCGGGAGCAGCAGGTTTTCCGACCGATGCTAACGGTAAAAACCTCGGCTATCATTTTGTGAATAACTCAAATGTTATGTTGATTTCCGTCGAACTTGATGATGTTACAAATTATCACCTTACAGGCGGTTATATTTTCCTCGATGAGCGAAACGAAATATGCCGATATACCGAACCGGTTTCCGGTGGTCAACCCGGTAAGTACCTTATTTATAATCGTGATACGAACCGTTGGCGGGGGCAATTTGGCACTCAAATAAGAAATTTTCAGAACACAAATTCTCCGCGTGCTTTGCCGTTGTTTATGATTAATTCTCTTGAGAGACGAGCTGCATATGGTGCAGGTGCTCCAGATAAAGTAACCGTTATTCAATCAACTTCTGCTATTCCCCAGAATTTACGTGCTGACGGTTTTCCACTTCGGGTTCTCTGGTCAAATACTTCTGCAGGCAATAACAGGCAGTGGATCGTATTATCCGATTTTGTAGATCATGGTTATGTTCCCGGCGGTGGTACTCGATTGATTAAATTTCCAAGCTGTGAATTGCCTGTCAATATCCCATCGCAAATTAGATTTGGTGCACCTTCTGTTACCGGTACAAATGAAGCAAGTTTCGGCGGTACAATTGATGAGATTCAATGGTTTTCGACTGGTGCTGGTGATTACTTCCTGATTACAGGAATCAACGACACTGATAGAACTGTACGCGTGAACAATACACAGGGTTTGAACAATAACGTTGGAATTATCAAGGTTGACGATGAACTTATCTCATACACAAGAATAAACAACGGGCGACTTCAAAACTGCACACGCGGTTTTCTTGGAACTTTGGCGAAACCGCACGGAAGAAACGCTAAATTCATCAACATTGCCCATGTCACCTGCGCAAAAATGAATACAAATCATGCATTCGCAACAGCTACAAGCTTGAATATCACACCCAATGACATAAACAGCTTAGGAAACGAAGGTTTTTTAGTCGGTGGTTCGAATCCATTCAATTTCGAGGTTTTCCGGTTTTTACGCTTAAATAATCGATATTATTTCTCACAATATATGCCTCAAATCCGTGGTTTTTATCGTGGAATGTTTGGCACTCCCGGATGGGATTTCCGCACCCACGACGTGCTAGTGCTGCTTCCTTACAGATACGAAGATAAATTCAAGACAATTGATCCGAACAACACTAACACCGAACTTGGCAGACGATTTGCAAACACACCTGAGCAGAAATGTATCGGTGGAGCACACGGCGAGCCAGGCGCACGTTGGCTTCGCGTGCATTGGGCAATTGAAGAAGACGCAAAATTGCGCAGACTTGAGGGGAATTTTATGCGCATTCATCTGTTCGTGAAACCTTCGAATGTGGTCAGTTGGACTGATCCTGCGGTGAAGCACTTTCTGTTTAGGCATAATCGGTATGTTCCCGCGACAGGCAGACTGGAAGACCCCGATATTATTGAATCAATAAGCACAATTCAACAATCGGACGACATAAACATTAACGCTGACGGAATTGAATGGCGTGTCGGTTTCGAGTTTGTCAACAATGCATTTTTACAGGATTGCTGGAAATGGAGTCCAAGATTCGTCGGTTTATACTTCGAATATGAGCAGGACGGCAAAGTGCATTATTTCAGAAACAAAGGTGAGTAAACTCACTTTTGTTTCCCAACATCGGCAATAGGATGCGAGAGTTACATACCCTATTGACAGTATCGTAAACTTA
>CAYZQB010000016.1:0-17702 GCA_964480395.1 uncultured Planctomycetia bacterium | reverse complement strand
GTGAGTAAACTCACTTTTTTTTCACGACATCGGCAATAGGATGCGAGAGTTACATGCCCTATTGACAGTATCGTAAACTTAAACCAGCAAGGCTGGGTGAGTAAACTCACTTTTTTATGTGAATTTATTAATACATAAGAAATATTTGTTTTTTAATTCTTCAGATTTTATATTATTAGCTTGGTAAAATTTACTTTTTTCCAGAATTCAAAGGTGTAAATATGAAAAATGCTTTATTAACAGTCTTGTTGATTGCGTTTCTGTTTATTGGTGTTGTGAATTCTCAGTCTGCTGATGACGAGAAAAGCAAAGAAACCGACACAGAAGTCGAAAAAGAGAATCCAGAAAAGAAAGCTGCCTACCTTACCCGCAGAGAATTAACCACTGATGAAGATATAAGAGTCTGGAATACACTAATTCCCAAACTTGGAACCGGCTTTGAATACGAAATGAAAGATGCCCGAAAAGAACTTGTGAAAATTGGCTTGGCTGTTGTTAAACATCTTGTTTATGCTCTTGATTCGAAAAAACTGCTGGGAAGACTCGCCATTAAAGACAAACTGCTGATGCTTCAATCGAATATCCTATATGATGTGCGAGAATGGTACTTGCGAATATACAAACAATATTCAAGTAACGAAACGATGGGGAAAATTAAAACACTTATCGATGGTGGCGGCGAAAGCAAAGAAGGTGAATCACCTGATATTGTCAGCTGCAGATCAAGTCAACAGATTCTTGACGTTATGAAGAAAATTTATGATGCTATCGAAGATTATAATAAGAAGGATTCAACAACAAATAAAATACCGGAACTAAAGATTTTCAATAAACTCAGAGGTCATGCAGCATTGGCAATAGGGGAAATGGGCGATATGTCCGCTGGTTCACAGGTCGGCAAGCTTATTTCGGATGATTCAATTTACGTCAAGATAAAAGTGTTTGAATCACTCGGTTTAATGGGTCCAGAAGTTCCAAGCTTTGTCGGCGGCAGGATTTATCCGTATTTATTCCATGAGAATATTAAGGTTCGGACATATGCATGGACTGCGATTCGCAAACTTGATTATCGCAAAGCGGTGGTCGATCTTCTCGCAAAATTTAATCAAATTGAAAAAGACTTGGAATCAGAGAAAATTGTGAAAGCAGATTACCTCAGCACTAAGAAGCTGATTATTGATGCGCTAAATGGAATAACTTTGGAGGATTTTAAAGATCATTTGAAATCCTGGGAAAAATGGGTAGAAAATAACAGTAATAATAAAAATCCGCTTGAGATAGAGAAGCCACGCAGTTTCAACGGTTTTTCCGAGTAATAATATCAGCAAGACTTACATTATTAGTTGGTGATTCAGCGTTTAACGATGCCATGAACAGTACAACAGTGACGTAATTTAAAAAGTACGTTTACCTACATCACTCCACACTTGTGGGAGAGTCGAAGAGAACGAGCTGACAGGCGAAGTTCGATTCAGTGAAGGATTGTTTCTCTATAAAATATAGGGATTCGGTAAAAAATACAATAGTGACGTAATTTAAAAAATCCTTGTATTTGGGATTTTTTTTGATAGTTTGCAATGCTTCATTTTATTGCTGTCCTGAAAACGCAGGAAGCGAAAATCTTAAGGACGAAGGAGAAAACATGAGCAGAATAGGCAAGAAACCTATCGACATACCAAAAGGTGTGGACATTAAAATTAAAGGGAGACTAGTCAGCGTGAAATCACCTAAAGGTGAGCTAAGCTGGGAGCATCCCGAAGGAATCACCACAACGATAGAGGACAAAACAATTGTTGTCAAACGCGCAAATGAAACGAAACAGCTCAAGGCATTTCACGGGTTGACAAGAGCGTTAATCAACAACATGGTTATCGGATTGACGGACGGTTTCGAGAAAAAACTCTTGATTTACGGTGTCGGTTACAACTGCAATGTTGTTGGCAACAAATTCGTAATGAACATTGGATTCTGTCATCCGGTCGAATTTGATATTCCGGAACATATTGAGGTTGTCATCGACATCAAGGCAGCACGCGGAAACGATGAACCTGCAAAATTGTCGATAAAAGGCATTGATAAGCAGGTTGTGGGTGAGTTCGCAGCGGTAATTCGCGCGGTACGCCCGCCTGAGCCCTACAAAGGCAAGGGAATTAGGTATCATGATGAACTCGTTATTCGCAAAGAAGGTAAACCTATGGTTTCCAGCGGATAATCTTACTAAACACAATATAAATATTTTATTCCTTACTTAGTATTTGCGTAACATCTGCAACATATATTGCTTCAAACAGTTATAAGCGCATGTAGTATAATTGGTGCAAAAATTGTGCGAACTTGGAGATGCAATGAAGAAAATTTCTGTTCTTGTGCTGATTTCGCTTATGTTTGTTTTCACTCTTAATTCTTATGCAGGAGTGCAGACTTACACAGAGATTGGACTGAAAGATAAAACAGACCAGAACTTAAAATTTTTGGATGAAGTTATCGATTTAATCAAAAAGCATTTTTTCGATAAGAAATATTGCGGTCAGGATTTAGTGAAACTTCGGGTAAAACATAAAACGCAGGTCGCTGATGCAAAAAACTCAACAGAACTTCACAATGCTGTCAACGAAATGATAGCAAAATTCGGCGTAAGTCATTTCGCGGTGATTGAGAAGGAAATTTATCAGGGAATTGACAATGAACGAACAAATACACTTGCTCCTGAATTCGGCTTCAAGCTTCGCAAACTCGACGGTAAATATTTCGCCACCCGTTTTTCTGAAGGCGGTACCGCTGAGAAAGCAGGTCTGCAGCTTGGCGATGAAATCATCAGCATTGACGACATAAAAATTGCTGAATGTAAGAAAGTGATCGATGCTGGCAACGATGTCGGCATACCTGGACCTGAGTATTTTGTTATAAAAGCCAAAAAAAATGAGAAAATTACGCTTTCAATTCGCAGAAAAAAGGATGCAAAACCGCAGAAACTGAAAATTCAAGCACTTGAACATAACGAGACAAAATCAGTGGAAAATTCCATAAAAGTGATTGAAAAAGATGGTAAAAAATTCGCCTACATTCACACCTGGCATTTTTTAACACGCAAAATCGCAAATACTTTTCATTCCGCAATCGATAACCAATTCGCAGAATGCGATGCGATGATTCTGGATATCAGAGGTCATGGCGGAAACATGGTTGTAGTTCGCATGCTTTTAGCATCGTTCACAAAACTTAAAGAACCGTTCAGAATGCGCATAGCAAAGTGGGAAAAGCCGTTAATCGTGCTAATCGACGAGGGTTCTCGAAGTGCGAAGGAGATTTTCGCCCATGAAATTCAGCGTGAAAAGCTTGGCACACTCATCGGGAGAAGAACTCAGGGAGCTGTTTTAGCAACGAACTTTTTCAAACTTTCCGATGACTCCGCGCTGATGCTTCCGGTGCTAGACGGCGCACGATTCACAAAAGACGGCAAAACGCTTGAAGGAAACGGCGTTGAGCCCGATATTGTCGTACCATTTCAACTCGAATACGCTTCTGGCACGGATGCTATCCTCGAACGCGGAATAAAATATGCTGCTAAAATAACTTCTGAAAAAGACGATAAAAAAGTTGAGAAACCGCTAAAAACTGAGGATGAAGATTTTTAACAAATTTTGCCAACTTCATTGATTGATAGAAACTTCACATCGAATATATTATAATTATATTGAGATAAATTTATTATTCGGTAAATTCAGCATAGAATATTTTTTCTGGATTAAAATTACCGGTGTATATTCAATAAAGAGGTTGAAATGGCTGAAAGTAATAAAAACCAAAAAAGAGAAGAAGTGTATGAAAAGATCGAGGTTGAAATTGTGCCTTCGACCAACGTAAAAAATGTTGCTGACCTTAAAAAACGTATCGAAGCGGAAAAAATAGACTCGAAAACCAATATTGGTAATGAAAAGAATGAAACTGATAATAAACGTCCAAAGAAAAAATGGAAAAAACAGGATTTTATAAATAGTGGTCAAATGCCTCCTGCAAACAAGCTTGTACCTGCGATTATCCTTCTGGTGATGCTTGTCGGTACGTATGTCGGCTTTAATTCTCTAGTTGTTGATGAAACTGAATTTAAAGATGATGAAACTTCGAAAACAGGTTGGGATCAAAAAATTGCTGAACTTGGCAAGAAATATGCAAAACAGCAAGATCAGTTACTAAATCTGCAGAATGAGATAATAAAACACAGCAATAAAATCGGAGAAAATAAATCAAAGATCGGGAAAAATATACAAAAGATTAATGAAACAGAAACTAAGCTTAAAAATGTGCATGAAGAAATGAAGGATATGGAAAAGAAATCAAAGGATGAAAGATTGGAATTGTATGAGAAGCAAGATAAACTTCGTAAAGATTTAGATAAACTTGAAGATGAACAGAAAAAAATGAAAGAAACCGATGAGCAATTGAAAAATGACGTTAAGGAATTAGATAATAAATATAGAGAAGCCGAAAGAAAAATGGATTTAATGGCAGGAGATATTGAAAAGGGCAATGAAGAACGGCAGAAAATGAAAGAAGATTTCCAACGTTTGCTTACAAAGCTTAGAGAACAGGGCATTAAAGTGCCGGATTACGGCAGTGACGAGGAGAAAAATCAGCCATGAGCGAAAATACACCTGGAAACGATAAAAAGGATATGTTTATGAGAACGCAGAATTTACCGGGCAAGCCGCATAGAATCGGCAGTCCAGCCAATCCGATTTTAGTGGTTGCTCTAGCGTTTATTCTGCTTGGAATTTTGTTTGTGTACATAATCGTGAAGGATAGCGACCGCCAAGAAAGACGGTTGCTGAATTACGACATTCAGAAAGCAAAAACGAATGTTGAAATACTTGACCATGAGCGGAATACGGTATTTAAGGGGATTGAAAGCAATACAAACCAGCTTAAGACAATAACAAATGAACGCAACAAGCTCGGCAAAGAGAATGATGAACGTAAAAAGGAAATTAAAGGTCTCCAAAGCAAAATAACTGAATCCCAAGGCAATCAAAAGAAATTGAAGGACGCACAGGACAGGCTGAAACTCGAAACAAAAGCCCTTGAGCAAAAGCAAACAGAGCTTAAAAAGGATGCTGAGAAGAACAAAGATGAGATTGCGAAAAATCAGAAGTCAATTGATGATAACAAATCAAAAATTGATGATATAAAATCGAAAATTGAGAATCTCGACAAAAATTCAAAAGAACTCGAAAAACAGGTGCAGGGCTTGATGAGCAAAATCAATGAGATAGTGAATGATTTGCTAAACAAGGAACAGGAACTTGAACGATTGAAGAAAACGGACAAAGATTTAAACGATCAGCTTCGAAGAATACAATCTCGAATGGACGAAGAAAACAACAAGCTTAGAGAGAATATCAAGGAAATGAAACGTATGATTAAAGAAGCAAACCAGAAGAATTCTGAAGAAATGGATGAATTGAATAAGAAAGTGAAGAATTTTGAGAGAGATTTGAATAAAGAAAAAGAGAGAAGTAGGAAAATGGAAGAGTTTTTACGAAAATATCATGGTTATAATCCTGACGCAGAGCAATAATCACTAATTTCTGTTTAAGAATCTGCTGTGTAATCAATTCCATCTTCATCCGCTAGTTCTTTGAGAATGTCCTTCATATCGATTTTACGAAACTGCTCATCAATGTCTGCGAAATGCATATGTGAAATGATTTTCTTCTTACGATCGCTTGCTTTTGAACGCTTGGAACCGGATTTTACATAAGGAAGTCTGCCTGACTGCTCCTTCTCCGCCTTGTCTGCAATCGATGTAATTTTAGTAATAAAATCAGTTGATGAGATAATCCTGCATTTATGAGCCCGTGCGACGTTCAGAATCTCGTTATCCTCGGTAACAACGGTGATTTTTCGGGCGTTAGGATAATTGCGAATATATTCTATCATCAGCGTATCCGCAGTTTTCTCGCCTGAGTAAATTATTCTTACAAACTCTTTATGAAATTTATTGCTATTAATAATCCCGCCAGGACCTCTGCCATCAAAGAAAAACGAAGCATAAACCCGTCTTTGATTAAAGTAATTCGACATTTGCATGATTGATATTTCTCGTAGTTGAGCAAACTTGTCATTGGATGAAATATCAATATGCCCAATACTCGCAATTTTGAAGATGATATTATACGCATCAAGGCAGTATTCACTTGTTTTTGATGGATTTTCGTTGTGATTTCCGTATGTATTGTCGTTCATGCTGCTATCTGGCATCTAATCCTCCACAATTCTGCTTACCGGAAACTCAGCATCAATCTCAGATTCAACATTTTGTTGACATGCAATCGGCTTGTAAATCTCACTTACCTCAAGAACCGACTGCTTACCTTTCATATATCCACGAAGGCAAAATGTATAACCGAATGTAATCAGCATAAATATCAATATAAAGAAGATTAGCGGAGTGCCAGTTAATTCTGACAATTGCTTATTCGCAGTAAGTGGAATAAGTTTCCGCTCTGCTTTCACGGTAAAATCGGAATATGGAAAAAGTTTTTTTATTTTCTCAAGATGTCCGTGTAGAACTGTTTTCTCGCCATTCGTAAGCTTTTTGTCGCTGGTTGGTAATGACGAAATAAGCTGTTTATAATATGGTCGTACAATCTCGTCATCAATTTCGCGAACCTCTTCAAAATCACTAAAATCGCGCTGAAGCATCGATAAATAAATGCCTATGTATTTCTCGATTATACTGTACTGCCCGTTAAAAATGTCGTTGAATAAAATCGTTGATTCTGAGTCGATAGTGGAGTTTTCTTTATATTTCGTCGGTTTTCCCTTTTTAAAATCCTGAAGAAAGCGTAAAACCTGTTTGTCCTGCATTTTCCCCTTTTTATATTCCTCAAGCATCTCGCTGATAACCTGTTTTCGCTTAATTTCATCTGTGAATCGTTTTAAGTCGTGTATGACCTTGATTTTGGGAATAATATATAGATTGACAACCAAGTTGTAAGCTTTCGCATCCTTAAATTTTTCGTAATATTTTCGAAGTTTTAAGGCGAATTCTGTTTCCGCGATGATTCTGCTAGAGTTATTTTTTTCGATATTGTCAAGAAAGTCTTTTTCACTCATCAAATCAGGATTCTGAAGCAGCTTGAATTTGTTACGAATAAGTAATTCGTCACTAAAAATTGTGTACAATTCCTTATTTTGCTTATCAATCTCTGACATAAGAGAATCGCGATCTGTCGAAAATTCCGCATCTTTGCTGCATCCCGAAAGTATCAGCAAAATTATCATAATTGTCACAAAAATATGTATTTTCATATTAGTAAACTTATAAACTTCAACTACAAACTGATAACTGAGGCAAATCTGACAAAACATCCTAACAAACTAACCTTGAGACACAACCCAGTAATTTTGAGAAAGAAAATATTTTATCAAAAAACAGGTATGTCGATAATTTCACTTGCGTTATCCCTAAATATCGTTAATAATTAACAACCCGAGTGGTTAGAACCGAAAGATGCACAAATGCATTTCTTGCTTATTGATCCAATCAGTATCTCTGAGCCTTTGAGAATTATAATTGAAGTCGGTCTGATTTTTTTCACATTGTACAGCCTTTACATTTTTCTAAAAAAGACCGGAGGAGCTTCAATACTCAAGGGTATGCTAATATTGCTTATCCTGTATATTTTCGGTATGTTAGCCCTTTCAATGGTGTTTGAGCTTTTCCGAATCGTATTCATTCTCAAAAGTATTCTCGGTTACCTTGTAATCGCAATACTTATCATATTCCAATATGAATTGCGCCGAGGTCTGATCCGCATTTCGCAGACTCGAATTCTTGGCACTTTTTTTGGGACCGAAACCGAGAAAATCATCAATATTATTGTTAATGCAACGACTCGTATGGCACAAAGTAAAACCGGTGCGTTGTTGGTCATTGAAAAAGGTGTGAATCTTACTCAGTTTACGGAAAGAGGAGTTACTCTGGACAGCAAATTCTCATCGGAGTTGTTGACAACTCTGTTTTACAAGGGAACCGCATTGCATGACGGTGCTGTGATTATTCGCAACGATAGGATATTAGCGGCGGCGTGTTTGCTGCCACTCAGCGATAATCCGAGTCTTTCGCGAAGGATTGGGACGAGGCACAGAGCGGGAATCGGCATAACCGAGCAATCAGATTCACTTTCGGTCATTGTCAGCGAGGAAACGGGGTTGATTAGTGTTGCGCGGGACGGTCAGCTCAAACGCGGGATTGACCGCGACGGTTTGCAAAAAATTCTCACCGATTTCTTCCGAGAAAAAGTCGAAATTTCCGCAGATATGAAGATTTCAGAATAAATATCCAATTTTTTTGCCACTGAGACACAGAGACCACAGAGAAAATAATGATGAAAATGGAAATAAAGTGTGTCAGCAGGGATGCCTGACACACTGATTCTGCATTTGTGAACAAGGATAGAATATTGGTGGCACAAGCATCCCTGCCTGTGGCTTTAGACATCATCAGCATTAATGACATGCAAGGCGGTGTATAGCTGGGAAACAGCAAAATACAAGCAGTTGTATGATGCTAAAACGTCATAAATGGTCGCTAAATTGATTGCATAATTAAATAATAGCAAATCATAAGCAATTATTTTGCTCAACGCCTGCAAAACGCTAACTATCGCTAAATTGATGCCTTTGCATTAGGATGTGTTAATCTTGCTCCCAAACAGAGTTTTTATGATAAGTGTGTTCCCAAACAGAGTTTGGAACAAGGGAAAATTTCAGTGGACAGGCATTTTGCCTGTCATTGATGACAATGTCGCTAGACACAGGCAGGGATGCCTGTGCCACCATTTACTTTTACCATCCACTGAGTCCTTCTTGTCAATGATGACACACATTGCTGTCATTGCGAGGAAGGAGCAATGCGACTGACGTAGCAATCTCAGGAGTTATTGATGATTTCCAAACAAACACTTTGTCATTCCCAACTTGATTGGGAATCCAGGCATCTTTGATGCATTCTTGCTTTAGCCACGAAGAAACACTAAGAATCACCAAGTTCGCTATCGCTGACAGAAAATATTGTCATTCTGAAGGAGTGCAACAGATTCCACGTCTCACATTCCGCTAGCCTGGATTCTTCTCTTCGCTCCCTTCGGTCGCTTCGATCAGAATGACATGCACAATATTGCTGGATAATTAAAGAACTTCGTTCGCCCAATCAAGTTGGGGATGAGAATAACATAATCCGATTTCTCAAGATTTTATTCGCATGTACAAGATTATACCAAACAGGGCAAATGGAATCGTTGCTGAAGCAATCGCATAATCCGCGCCGATGTCGCCCTGAATCGCAGCACCTGAAGCAATTATAATAACCCCATAAAAACCAAACGAGAACAGAATTGACAAGCCGATTCCGATAAGCAGATTCCGATTCTGATTGTTAAGAACCAATGAGATTGTTATCAAGTAAAGCAGCAGAGGTGCCAGGGGAAATGCGAAATTTCGATGAAGCTGAACTTTCGGCGCAGTCCACTGTGGCTTTTTCTTAGTTATATCAATTAAATCTGAAATTGATTTCTCCTCCAACAGCATAAGTGCTTCCTTACCCATATTTCCGGGCATTACATCGAAATTCAGCAAATTTACACCTGCTTCGAACTCCTCGGTTGTTATCATCTGCTGATACTCTATGCCATCTACATTTACTTTCTCTATCTCGCGCACAAGACCTTTCCCAAGTATCCATCCTTGTCCGTACTTGTATTCAAGCGTTTCTGCCTCGGTTACTCTAAGTCGATCGTTTTTATTTTCAATTGCAAATACATCTGTCCCTTTCATAGGTTTGTTCTCATAAAAACCAGCATATAGAATCATGCCGTTAGGGTCTGTCATCATCAGGTTCTGAAATCCTCTTTTACGTTCGACTGATACTCGGTTTTCATGCATTATTTTCACGAAAACAGGAAGCCCCCAAGCGTTATATGCAAGCAACAGCGTCGATATTATAAGCACGCTCATTAATGCTGGTCGTAATACCCGCCTGATAGGTAAACCGCTTGTTTTCAATATCAGAAACTCGTTTGAGCCTGCCATTCGTACAACTGTGAATGAAATTGCCAGTGTTGTAACAATTGGCGTCAGCAGGTAAATCAGGAACGGTAGCTGGCTTAAATAGTGTATAAGCACGATATCCAGAAACGTAGGTTTTTTAATAATATCCTTGTTGATTTCGCTGTTGCGGAAGCCGCTGTTTTCATTTACAATTTCCGATTCCAAATCTTCATCGATTTGCAAAAGATTCGCATCGTATTCATTTAGCCTGCTTTTCAAAACAGCATTTAGATAATCGGAATTACTCGCGAAATCAAGCATAATAAAGATACTAAGTACACCTACATAAACGAGCAGAATTGAGACAATCAGCTCTTTGTAGAAATATCTGTCAATTTTTGTACCAAATAAATATCGCAGCATGAATCGAGAAACCTATGTATTAAATCCTGATAATAGAATGTTGTGAGAAGCTTTTTCAATAAAATTTCGGTAACTACAGTATTTTAACCACAGAATGCAGAAAGTTTAAGATAATTTTCATTAGATGCAGACGTTTCAACAAATGCTTCCGCCAGATTAATCTACGTCATATAAAGGTCAAGGGTGCTTTCGGTGTAAGTATAGATTCTTTTTTCTTCAGGATTTTCAGGTGAATGACCGATTCTCTTGCTGGCGAGTAAATAAATCACGACTCCTGCAACAACGAGAAGCAGAAATAGAATAACAATAACGAGAATAAGCAAAATGTTTGATGATTTATCTTTTTCTTGCATCTCTTCGATTGCTTTTCTCCTGCTTGGTGGTATCGGTGCTTTGCGAGCAGAATCATGCATCGGTTTATATGCTTGCTTGATAGCTTCAAGTTTTATAGCTTTTGTGCTTTTGAAATCTTCCGGCGACTCAACTGCTTGTATACATTTCTCAAGTGCGCTAAGTGCGTTATCAGCATTGCCAAAACGATTTGCCTTTGATTTTGAAATGAGCTTCATCACAATTTTGTTGACATAATCCGGCACAGTTGGCAAATGAACCTTAAGCTGAATCGGTTCATTCCTCAACATATTGCGCAGAATCTCCACGGGTTTTTTACCCGCATACGGGAATTCTCCAGATATCGAGTGATAAAGTGAGACACCAAGTGCGTATAAATCGGTCCTTGAATCGATGTCTTCACCGAGAGCTTGCTCCGGCGCCATAAATCTCGGTGTACCAAGCGCCTGCCCTTCAATTGTCAAAGCTTCAGACTGAGTAGGGTCTTTATGTCTGGCAAGTCCCATGTCAGTCAACTTAACCTCGTTGTTTCGGGTAATCATAATGTTTTCAGGTTTAATGTCGCGGTGGATAATATCCTGCGAATGTGCTGTTTTCATGCCCTTTAGCACATCAATATGAATGCGAATCGCTTCAGTTATAGGTATTTTCTTCTCTCTCTTGATTTTATCCTCAAGCGTTTCACCGTCAACGTATTCCATAACAAGATAATTCAACCCGTGTTCTTGACCGAAATCGTAAACCTGCACAATGTTCGGATGCTGAATTGCCGCAGCCATCTTCGCTTCCCGATAAAAGCGTTTTAGATAATGATCATCTTTTGCGTATTGATATGAAAGGACTTTTATCGCTGCGAATTTTTCCAATAATGGATTCTCACCCAAATATACTTTGCCCATACCACCGGTTCCCAGCAGTCGTCGAATCACGTATGAGCCGAATTGTTTGTCTATAAGTGCGTCATCATCACCATGCTTTTTTTCCAGAAGCTGCGGTGTTTTTTGAGGTTGCTGAATTTGCTGAACTTTTTTTTGTTGATGACTTTTTTCACTATGACGACGTTTGATTTTCTTCAAATCTTCATCAGTAATGAGATTCTTGCGATACATCATCACACCAAGATTCAAGGATGATTCTCCTTGTTTTTTAAGCATCTCAAGCTCTTCAAGGTTTGCCTTGACAACCTCTATTGAAGTGATTTCTAGTTCAACAAGCAACCTTGCAAATGCAAGATCATTGGAATTTACTGCCACATTAACCTCAAAATTTTCAATAATTATAATACTTCGTGCTTTATGCGCAAATTCAATTTATTGCAAAGTTTTTCGAGAGTGTGAAAACAAAATCAATTGAGTTGTTGATTTTATCGACAATAACAATTTATTAATCGGGTTATTTATTCTCATGTTTTAGAGATTCATAAATTTCAATCAATTTCTTTGCTTGCAAGTCTTCAGGTGAGATTTTCCGAAGAATATCAACAATTTCGGAAGCTTCATCGAGCATATTCTGTCTGAGGTAGAGATTTAGTAGGTTTGTGTTAGTATCCTTATCAAGCGGATTGAGTTTCTTGGCACGTTTAAAATCTGTCAGTGCTGCATTATATTCTTCAATCTTAGCAAAATGAACCCCTCGCATTAGAAAGGCTTCATGCCGATATTTGTAATTCTCAATTGCAAACTCGAAATCCTTCAATCCTTCCTTCGGATTACCCAGTTCGCAGTAAAGTCGACCTCGTGCAATTAGTGCCTCATAGAAATTTGCATCAAGATTAATTGCTTTTGACAGATTTTTTATAGCCTGTGAAAAGTCCTTCTGTTTTTCATATACATATGCAAGATTATAATACGGCTGAGGGTTTATATCGTCAAATTTCATCGCGTTTTGCAGCCATGTCTTTGCTTTCGGATAATCATCTGTCAGAATGAAATTGCCACCGATATTATTGAGCATGTCGCTGAAAATGCGTTTATTATCAAGCGTTCGGAAATATGGAGGTGAATTGACATACGCCAGCGGAAGATCAAGCATTTTGAGATAATCGAACTTATCCCGAATCGCTCCGTAATTTGTCATCTCAAAATTCTTCTCCAAACCTTTGTTTTTGCTGACGTAGCGAATGAAAAAATGTTTCGGCGCACGAACACCACAAACTGGAATAATGAGATTTCTGCTGCGTTTAAGCCGTTGTGAAACCGCAAGTGCCACATAAGAAAGCGAAAGACAATAACCACGTCTGCGGGTTAAAACACTTGACAGATATAGGTTTTCTGGATTGTGTCCGTAAGGGTCATCTTTATCCACGCGAAATCCTGATTCAAAAATCTCGGATATAAGCTTTTTCACACGTCTTTCACCATCGTCATAACTTCTGATTTTTCTGCTTACTTTATCCTCAAGCATCTGCAATATAAGCTCTGCCTGCACTCGCTGATTATTATCCGCCCACCCGAGTTCAATTTCAAGGTAAAAACACGCATCGGCAATGTCAATCCATTCAGGATCAAGCGTCAGAATATCAGCAAACCGCTCAATATCGACAATTGAAGCATTATTAACAGGTTCGGTGTTGTTGGTGTATAAATCATCAGTATCGGATGAAATCGGTCGGCATGAAACGCTTAAATTCACAAGCAGAACGACAAATATAGCAAAAATAAAATTCCGCACCACGATTCCTCAACAAAATGACATTGTATTATAACAGGTTGGCTGAATGTTGAAAAAAAATTGTCATTCTGAACGGAGTGAAGCGGAGCGAACGAAGTGAAGAATCCAGAATAGTCCAGATAAATGCAAGGAATACTTCATTTTATTATTTCCATTGTATATAGAGATTAATGTTCAGAATTTATCATACGAAGTAAGTTTTAATGGAATCTACGTTTTTTTCTGCTAACCTGTGTTTGCAGGAATGACAATTTTTTGTTTTTCAAACACTTCCAATCCTTGATTCTTCGCTATGCTCAGAATGACAACAGGGGTTATTTCGGCGTTTCCTCAGGTTTTACCTCAGGCGTTTCCTCAGGTTTTTCTTCTGGTTTTACCTCAACATCCTTTGCTTTTGCGTCATTCACAATTTTTTCCCACTGAGCATAAAGTGTTTTCTCGTTTTGCTTGATTTTTTCTATCCAGGCAGCATAAAGCTCATTATAAAAATCCATTTCAAGCTGACGCCTTTTGAGTTTGCGGTCATATGAGCTGTCAGTATTCAGGTCATTCAATTGCGAATTTAGGATTTTATGTGCTTTTGGGAAAATCCGGTGACATTCCGAAGTACTTTTCGTGTCAATCGCAAGTTTTATGGCGATTATGATGTATGGCAGAAGAGTTTTGTCGTTGAAATCACGAATTGATATGCACAGATAAGATTTTATCTGATTGTTTTTCGCAGTCGCAGGGAGCTGCATTATTTCCATCACGAATTTCTTAAATTCTTCTTGTTTTTCCTCGATTTTTGCAGCTCTGACAATTGCACCGAGATATTCCGTTGTAGGTCTCAGCACGCTGATTTGCGAAGATTTACACGCACGAAACAAACCCTTGATGATAAGTTTCATGTCATCTGGATTCTCAATCGCTTTAATATCGATTTCCGTGATATAATTCAGATTCTCGTTTTCCGGGTCTGGTTTAAGAGTGAACATCCATTCAAGGTAAAGTCCAGCTTTTTTCAGTGCGTTATCCTCTTCATCACCTCGAACTGTTAACGCCCATTTCAGAAGAACCAGCACGAGTTCTTTGTTACCTTTGATTTTGCTGGGTTCAAGCTCAACCAGAATCTTTGCCAGCATCGTTATCCATTCAAAGACGCGGTTTTCTTCTTTTTCTGTCATCGGCTCGGTTTCGATATATTCGAGCCATTTTTTTATCGCAGTATCAAGAAGTTTAATGTCCTTTGTATCAGCAGCAATCATCATGAGAACGTTTGATGCCTGCAGGTTTGTTTTCTCAACTTCGAACACTTTATTCAAAAATTCCTGCGCGGTTTCAATTTCTTTGTCAGATTTTTTGTATGCAAGTTTTGCCATTAAAATATAAAACTGCAGCCAGTTATCGCGTGGCAAATCGTCGCTTGCGAGTTTTTTTAACATATTGAATGATTTCTGTCCGACATTCCACGCTTTAGTAAAAAGTTGTTTCTGTGCAAGTTCCAGACAGATACGTCCGTATGCCTGATATTTTACTTTTTCGGTAACCTGCGCATCGTCTATGACTTTCTCAGCGATATCGAATTCACTACGACGCAGGTGAATGCTGATAAGCGCAATCCAGTTCTGAGCGTCGTCTTTGTTGAGTTTAATCGCTTCGTTTATCTCTTCTGCCGCTTTTTCATAATTGCCAATTTCAAGATATGTTACGCCAAGCGATCGATGGACGTCATAAAATGATGTTCTGAGTGTCAGTGCTTTCCGATAATGCTTAATCGCTGACTTTAAATGTCCATCTTCCTTTGAAACCATATATTTATTCACGAAAGTATCACCCAAGACATAATGGGCATATTCGAAATTGCCGTCAAGCTCAATTGCTTTGTTGATATGCAACAGTCCGCGGTTTTTCTTGCTCTCATCACCACGGGAAGTAGCAAAAAGAAAATATCCATAAATCAGGTTGAATACCGGCTGTTTTGTCTTCTGTGCCTGCTGACGCTGATACAAACCGTCAAGAACCATCTCCAAGCCGAACTTGATAAAATCTTTCTGCTCTTCGATTTTCTCCTTAACGTAGTTGAAACGTTTGTCGCTATCTTTGATGTCATCAATATCCTTATGTGTGTAGAGCTTTTCCTTGAGCTTGGCAATCTCCTCCTTGGTGTATTTCTTTGTCAGCTTATTGAGTTCTTCCGATTTTTCTACTTCATCGGTTTTTTCCGTGCTGGATGTGCTTTTATCTGTTTTTGTTTCAGTTTCATCAGAAACTCGTGCTTCTATCCCTTCAAGCGCGTCAGATTCTTCCGTACATGCGACAGTTGTTAAAGCAGTCATAATAATGAGTAAAATTATCGGGCAAATTGAATTTTTTTGAATATTCATGCTACGATTTAACCTTTCAAGTATTTTTATTTAGCACAAGTTGCTTTGCTCTCAGAGTAATCGAAACCTTGCCTATGCGATTGTTGGCTTTGTATTTATATAAGAAATCCAAAGTTTTGCATAACTTGCATATTTTATTACGCCAGCTGCGGGTGTTGAGAGACAAAGCAGATATTTTTCCGGCAAAAGGATTATAACTAATGTACAAAATTAGGGATAGAAATATATGCAAAATGGAAATTTTCACGTATAAACATTGTTTCAAATTTGTATTTGTTGCTAGAACAAAATATATTACTTATATGATAAATGACGGAAGGCATTAGATGAGCGATATTGAAGACAAAAACACCAAGCGGTATTCGCCTTGGATGGACAATTGGACCGATAACTTTAAAAATCCAAGTAAAAAGCTACGGAATCCACAAACCGCAAAGACAATAAAAATTTTGCTCTGGATCGGATTTTTCGCAATCCTTGTTTCACCAATTGCAATAATAATAGTCGGGACATTAGTAACAAATGAAGGCATTAAGGAATATAAGCCGACACCGTTCACTGAAGCAGATGCTATTCGTTTTATGGATGAAACCGAAGCGGCAATTCACTTTGGTGAATATGACAAAGCAATTCGGATTGCAGAATACGTAATAACCGAAAACGCGGACATCCCCCGGATTTACGTTCTTGCCAGTGCTGCGAGCTATTATTTAATGGATTATCAGGAAGCGATTTCGTTTGCAAACGAAGCTTTGAAGGTAAATCCGAATTTCGGTGCTGCCAAGTATTTACTCGCAATGTGCTTATATAAAATTGGCTCTAAAGTCGGTGAAAACTACGCTGATGTCAACATCCAACCCAATAATTATCCGTATTCGTACTATTTCGGCATGCTTTACAAAGAATTGATTGGTGATTACGATGGAATGCTCTATTTCGCGCAACAAGGAGTGGTTTTGGACGATAATTCACCGCTTATGCTTTACGGTCTTTGCAGAGCATTATTCACAAATTCGGAGTATAAGAAATCGCTTAATACAATAGAAGTGATTAAGGATAAATCCGATTTTACGAAATTTGCGACCAAAGCAATCTGGTATTGTGCTGAAATTCTCAAGGCGGAAATCCTATTAAACTTGGGTGAAATCGATGATGCTGAAAAGATTCTCAGTCAGAATTATTCGAATTATCCAAATTGGTGGCAGCTTACACGGGTTTATTCGAAATTATTCAATACAAAGAAGGATTACGAGAAGACAATTCAACTTCTTGATAAATATGGTCATCCGAGTGAAACTGTGAAGCAGAAGTTCGATGTTATCGAGATGTATCAGCTGAGAAGTTATGCTGAGCTAATGAACGGTCAGTTACTGGAAGCTTTCACCGATTACATGAATATTATCAAGATTGAGACAGGAATTGATGAAGTTGATGATGTTGACAATATTCAAGAATTGCTCACACCGGCATGTCATGGTGCTTTGCTTGGTTTGGCACAGGTTGAATTTAAGCGTGATGCAACCGATAAAGCCCGGAATTACATGAAGCATATCGATTCTGCGTATCTGAATTTGGATGAAACCAAGATTTACAACGAACTTTCAAAAAAATAACCTTTAAGATTTTTGCCACCGAGACACTGAGAACACAGAGAAAAATAAAGAAGTGGGACAGGCATCCTTGCCTGTCATTGATAACAATGTCGCTAGACACAGGCAGGGATGCCTGTGCCACCATTTATTTCACTATCCACTATGTCATTGCGAGGAAGGAGCAAAGCGACCGACGTGGCAATCTCAGGATTTGCTGCTGATTTGCAAACCTACCCATTGTCATTCCCAA
>CAYZQB010000015.1:0-29513 GCA_964480395.1 uncultured Planctomycetia bacterium | reverse complement strand
AGCCTGGATACTTCGGTCACTCTGTTCCCTCAGTATGACATGTTTTGTAGGTTTGCGAATCATCAGTAAACCTGTGAGATTGCCACGTCAGTCGCTTTGCTCCTTCCTCGCAATGACATTATTTTTCTGTTGTAAGGGTGGTTGAGGTTCTCGAAACCACCAATGTTAGGTGTTGCTTTCGACTTCGCTCAAGCAACGATTGTTATAATTGCCTTCGAGAACCTCAGGCAACATCGTCATTGCGAGTGACAGACGAAGATTGGAAGCGAAGCAATCCCTGATACCATCGAATGGTTCAGGTGATTGATGATGTCGAATACTGAAAAATGTAGTTTGTCAGCGAAAGCGAACCTTTTCGTGAACTAGCCTGGATTCTTCAGTCGTTGCACTCCTACTGAATGACATTATTTTTTCGTGTTTCTTCGTGTATTTCGTGGTGAAAATATGAAATGCATCAAAGATGCCTGGATTCCCAATCAAGTTGGGAATGACAAAAACACTATTTCTGTACGACCATCTTATTTTTAATGATAAGCTGGCGGTTTTTTCGAGGGCAACTTGAAACTCAATCCTGAGCAACTCGACGCTGTTCATACATTATTTGGTCCTGTCCTTGTGCTTGCCGGTGCTGGCACTGGAAAAACCCGCGTTATCACCGAGCGTGCGGTTGAAATCATCAAGAAAGGTGCAGCACGTCCCGAAAGCGTACTCTGCATAACTTTTACAAACAAAGCTGCTCTTGAGATGCGGGAGAGAATTGCCAAGAGAATCGGTCATCACATCGCTGGGAAGATGATAATATCGACGTTTCACTCATTCGGCGGACGTCTGTTGAGGAAAAAACCTGAATTTTTTAAAAGATCTCACAATTTCAACATTCTCGGAACATCGGGACAGATTTCAATCATCAGAACTTCAATGCGCGACCTTGGAATTCACAAGACGCTTAAGCCCGATATCATTCTAAGCAGGATTTCTATTGCCAAGAATGCAGATTGCGAACCGAATGCTTGTGACGAATACGGCAGTGCTGCTGCAATGATATATCCTCGATATGAAAACGCGCTGATGGCGTGTAATTCCTTCGATTTCGATGATTTGCTTCTGCGAACACTTGAACTGCTTAAAAAAGATTCGGACTTCCTTACTAAAATCAGAAAACGCATACGATTCATTCAGATTGATGAGTATCAGGACACAAACAGCGTACAATTCGAGTTAATGCGTCTGATTTGCAACGATGAGCGTAATATTTGCGCTGTTGGCGACGATGACCAGTCGATTTACTCATGGCGTGGCGCGAAAATCGAGAATATTCTGAACTTTGAGGATCATTTTGGTCCGAATGTCAAGGTCTGCAACCTTATACGCAATTATCGGTCATCAGATGAGATTGTGCAATGTGCGACAGCGGTTGTGGAGGAGAACCCTCGCAGACGTACTAAATGGCTGAAATCGGTGTCAGGAAATGCTGGCAAAGTCCGAATTCTTGGTTGTGAGGACGAGTTGCAGGAAATCAGCATGATTATGTCCATGCTTCGAAATTATCATGAAAAAGGCGGTAAATATCGTGATTGGGCAGTTCTGTTCCGAACCGGTAAATATATGCCCGTATTCGAGGAAGAGCTTAAGAAAGCCGAGATTCTTTATACGATTATCGGCGGACAAAAATTCTTTGAGCGGAAAGAAATTAAAGATTTTACTGCATATTTGACGCTTGTGATTAACGAATCCAACAATATCGCCTTTCTGCGCGTGATAAATTATCCTTCACGGGGGCTGGGAAAGGTTATACTCGATAAGATTCAAAAAATCGCTGAAAGTCAAAAATGCTCACTTTTCGCTGCTGGCAGGCATCTACTCACTTCCCCACAAGAAAATATCACTAATTCCGCACGGAAATCGCTGGATTTCTTTTACAGTCTGCTTGCTGAAACCAAAGCATTGCTAGAACGAACAACTCTGCGAAAAACCTTCGAAAGTCTTCTAAACGGGCTGAATTTGAGACGGGCAATCGATTCTGAAGCACAAAATCCCGAAGATGCCGACAATCGGTATGACAGAATCCTGCATCTGATTGATTCTGCTGAAAATTTTGTGAGTGATGACCGTGTGCCATATCATCAGCGTACCCTTGCTGGATATCTCGAACGAATTGCCTTGTACGAAGAGGACGATAACTCTGTAAATAAGGAAACGAATAATGAAGATGCTCTGATGTTGATTACGATTCATTCCGCAAAAGGTCTTGAGTTCCAAAACGTGATAATACCTGCATTTGAGGACGGCAACATCCCGCATAGCAAATCGGTTGAAGAAAGTTTTTCCGGCATCGAAGAAGAACGCCGGCTTTGCTATGTTGCGATGACAAGGGCAAAGCATTCACTGACTTTGATGTATGCTCTCAACCGAACCGACCGCGGACGTGAAAGACATCCCAAACCATCGAGATTTTTGCTTGAAATTCCTGATGAATTCAGCGTGAAAATGTACTCGAAAGTTGACCCGGTTGAAAGAAAAAAGCGATTTATTCAGAACTTTGAGAACTCGTTGGGAGTGGATGAAGAATAAGTTGGACAATCCTTCAGTTATCAATTAACCAGCAAAGTACGTTGTTCTGATGAAATCGGACAGTTTTTGCAGATTAACTGCGAATTCCTCGAATTTATCCAGTGGCAGCGAGTTTGGACCATCACTTTTCGCTTTTGCAGGATTCGGATGTGTTTCGACAAAAATGCCGTTTACACCTGCTGCTACTGCTGCTCTTGCAAGCACCGGAATCATCGTTACGTCACCACCGGATTTATCCCCTGCACCTGCTGGTGCTTGAACAGCATGCCCAGCATCAAAAATAACGGGTTGACCCAATCGCTGCATTATTGCGACACCTCGGAAATCGGTAACAAGATTTTTGTAGCCGAAACTTGTCCCCCTGTCTGCAAAAACCACTTGTTTATTGCCTGTTGACGCAATTTTGTTGTAAACGAGCAACATATCTTCTGGCGCAAGAAACTGCCCCTTTTTAACATTGATGGGTTTTCCTGTTTTTCCTGCTTCTACGAGTAAATCAGTCTGCCTGCACAAAAATGCTGGAATCTGCAACATATCGACAACTTCCGCCACTTGCTCGACCTGGGCGACTTCGTGAATGTCAGTGATAACAGGCACGTCGAATTTGAAGCGAATTTCCGCTAAGACCGCTAAACCACGTTCAATCCCTATACCCCTAAAATTTCCAATGCTCGAGCGATTGGCTTTGTCAAACGATGCTTTGAAAATAAATGGAATCTGATTTCGTGTGGTAATTTCCTTTAGTTCTTTAGCGATTTTCAAAGTCAATTCTTCACTCTCGATAACGCATGGACCCGCAATAAAGACAATCGGATTCGCATTGCCAATGTTGATATTTTCGACATTTACTTCGTTGGTTCTAAGCGGTGCTGAAAAAGTATCGATGTGCATATTATTTCCTTAATTCTCAAGTTATAATAAACATTATAATCTCATCTTGTGCTCACAATGGCAATTTGAGTTTATTTTCGATCAAGTGGAATTTTAAGTAAAATTAAGCGAATCTTTGTTAAAATATGTTGGTTCTTGTACATTAACTGAGTTAGGAGGAGTTATGTTGAGAAAAGTTATTGTAGTGCTGGTGTTTCTTTCTTTCATGTCAATGTCCCTGCTCGCGTTTCAGAAGGATGCACAATCCAAGCTTGACAGCGAGTTGAAACTCTGGGAGAACAAAGGTTATACACTTTCTAAAAATGTTAAATGGATCGGTCAGATTAACAAAGGTGACAAATACAAGAAATCATGGACGCTACAAACTGATAAGAAATATTGTGTCATTGCTGGCTCAGATAATAAAACCAATATCGATATAAGAATTGAGGATTCGAAGAATAATGAAAAAGCCAGCACGAACATGAAGTTTTATCGGCAATCGCTGTTGTTTACACCCGAAACAAAGGATTTGTATACGATTTTTGTCGAAAATAACACTAAGCAAAGTTGCTGGGTGTATTTCGCATTACTTGAGAAAACCAAAGAGGCAATTGAGCCGGAGCCAGAACCTAAGCCAGAACCTAAGCCGGAGCCAGAACCTAAGCCAGAACCGATTCTACCACCTGTTATTCAAGGAACTTCAGAAAAACCATTGCCCACGGGATATATTAATATTCCGATTCCAGGCACTTTGCTTGCAAATAAATCCATCGATGGCATGCCGCTGCCCAAGGTTTCAAAGGAAATGGCAATTAAAAATCATATTATAACAGCTCCATTGGGAGCTTCTATGAGAACTCTCGATTTATATAATTTTAAAAACGCCGATGTAGGACGGCTTGACTTTAAGATCAATGATGTTTGCGCAGGCAAGCCCGGCTATAGAAGCACTGTTGAATTCTGGCTCGGGGACGACGGACTGGCAATTGGCATCGAGAAAAATGGTGAATTGAAATATTTTGAAGTATCGAAAAAAGCTGGTTACAAAGAAATTAATATCAAAGAGAAAAAAATAAATTCACTTCCGCAAAAGTGGGACAAGACCAAATTTTATCGGCTTCGAGTATTATTATCCAGCAATAATATTTGGTTCTATGTGGATAATATTCATGTTCTGCAAACCAGCATAAAAGCTGTAATCTTGCCGTTTTATGCACGTGTTTCCGGCGCATCACTTGAACTTCAACAAACTGAGACCAAACCTGAAGAGTTGAAAATCGTTATCGATGCTAATAACATAGATGTCATCCAGAAACTACCGAATATTTTCAAGGGCAAAAGTGATTACAAATTCAAGATCCTTGAAACATATGACAAAGAAAAACAAATTCTTGAGTTTTGGTTCAATAAACAGTCTCTGTGCTTGATGGAAATGGCAGACGGCACTTTCAAGTTTTATACATTCACAAACAAGCAATATACCGAGATTGCTCTGCCAAAAAGCTTCAAACTCAACAAAAAGGATGCAAATACAATTCAGATTTCGCGAGATGGAAGCAATGTCTGGCTGATTCTGAACGGGATTAAGCTTGGCAGTGTTAGAGACCTAATAACAATGATAGAATGCAAGTTGCGTGTCAGAAACTACAAAATTGAAGGATATCCATATTAATTCATGCTAATTATAGATATTTTAATGCCGACCAACATATTGGTCGGTTTTTTTGTTATCATTATATTGTTGTTTTTTATGTGTGAATTATGAATATTGACCATGTTTTTAGCCATCTACCAACACTTACAACGAAACGACTAATTCTGCGCAGAATGTTGCTTTCGGATGCCCAGGACATTTTTGATTATGCTTCCGACTTTGAAGTCAGTAAAACCACTAATTGGAGTCCGCACACTTCGATTGAGGACTCGAAAATCTACGTGAAATCAATGCTCAAACGCTATTCTTACAATCAAGCAAGCGAATGGGGCATTGTGCTTAAAAAAACCGGTAAAATAATAGGCACTTGCGGATTTACAACCTGGTTTCCAACCCATTATAAAGGAGAAATCGGTTATTCCCTTGCTCAAAAGTTCTGGAACCTTGGTTTGACAACAGAAGCAGTCAGAATAGTGATTGAATTTGGATTCAACACAATTAAACTCAACAGGATAGAAGCGCGATGTAGGCTTGACAATCCAGCATCGGAACGGGTGATGCAAAAAGCGGGTATGAAATTTGAAGGAATACAAAGGGATATCATGTTTGTTAAAAAAAGATTCACTTCATTAAAAGTTTATTCAATTTTGGAGTCGGATTTCAAAAACTTAGAATAAAGGAGCAACATGCTGCAAGCACTGACACCTTCACAAGGCGCCAAGCTTATTTCGCCGAACATTTACACACTAATCACCTGCATTGATTCGAAAGGTCAGCCCAATGCTATCGGTGCAAGCTGGGTAACACGTACATCAATCGACCCCTTCCTAATGCTGATTTCAATTGCGTTTACACGTTATTCGCATGACGAAATTGCTCGAATGGGTGAATTTGTGATACATTATCCAAACGAGGAGCAGGCAGCGGGAGCGTGGCTTTGCGGAGTTGAATCCGGCAGAAATCAGAACAAGATTAAAAAAGCCGGATTGAAATTAGTTGATTCAAGGATTGTCAGAACACCAACAATTGATGATGTAACAGTTGCATTTGAGTGTGAGACGAAGAATAGTTTTATTACCGGTGATCATACGGTTTTCGTAGGTGAGGTTGTTGCTGTAACAGGAAATCCGGTGAAAAACAAGCATTTGTATTATACAGCGAATTCAGGTTTAATGAGTCTTGATTTAACCGGTAATATTAACAAAAACATTGAAAAAGATAGGTGAAATTCGGTGAAAATCATTTTTCTTTTTTGTTTTAGCTTCATGACTTTTCTAACAGGATGCACATCAATCACAAAGGTTGAAGATTGGCGCATCGTCGGGAATCCGATTAATAAAATCAATTCACCTGCAATTCAAAAACATCACAAAATCTCAGATGTCGATGATGCTAACAATAATAAACTTGGGATTTTCACAAAATATCCTGATTCATCAATACTTCTTCGAACAAATTTTCATAAAAGCTTGAAAATTGAAGGGGGAAAAACGTACAACTCTTTTTTTCCTCCAAAATTCATCGCTCTGGGGCTTTTAAAGTTTTATCAAACCGTGCTGACTCAAGGTATAAAAACAAGCTGTCCCTTCTGCATCACCTGCTCGTCATATTCCGTGAAAGCCCTGAAACAATACGGCTTAATCCTCGGTTACTTCATGACCATCGACCGTCTGCTGCGTTGTAATCGCGGTGCAGGCGACAAATACTTTATCTTGCTTATACAACAACAGCAAAACTCAAGCAACACCAGTCAACGAAGACTCTGTCTTATTGATGAACCTGCACATAACAATCTTTTTAACCGTAAACAGCGTAAAAAATGAAACCAGTGATGATTCTAACCCACGTTATACGTTATAATATGGAGAAGTTAACTTGAGAAGCAAGCATTGACATGAATTATGAACGCACGTTTTTTAAAATTGTTATTCTTTTGCTTGGAATCAGTATCATCACAATGACAATGATATTGATTAACATTGGACTAATACCTATTATCCTGCCGATGATAGCCGTTCCAGTGTTGTATTTCTCAAATCGACAATTAAATGCTGAAAAACCAATGTACTTGTCACGCTTTCAGGGAAATATGTTCGCGCTGATAATGGTTTTAATCATATTGTTGCTGGGTGTCAGCATAAACGAACCACTGGTCAGTATTCTCTACTTTTTGTTCCTATTATTGTTCATAAAGCTATTACAGAAGAAGAAGAACAGGGATTATCTTCAGCTAATTCTGCTTTCTTTCACATTTATGCTAATTTCTGCAATTTATCAGCCTGCAATCTGGTTTCTCGGAATATTTATCACGTACATTGTTATCGGGCTCTGGTCGCTTATTATGCTGCATTTCAAGAAAGAAGCCGATGGTGATCATTCTCCTGACAAGAAACAGGTTATGAACATTGAAGGCACACAATTCGGGAAGATTTTTCAGGGGAAATTTTTTGCTTTTATCACAACCTTGAGTATTCTGACAATTACCATCACGACTCTTGGTTTTATGTCAATGCCGCGCATTCAATCTGGTTGGCTTTCTCCTATAATGCCACCAATTCGGACGAGAAGCGGGTTGTCGGACACGGTTCAGCTTGGTCGCAGCGGTAAAATCGACCTTGATAACCGTCGTGCACTTTATGTTACATGGAATGAGATACCCGAATCCGAGATTTTGTATCGCGCGGTAACTCAACCCAATTATAATGCAAAAACTAAACGCTGGGTTGCTGACGAGATTCAAAATCTTATTTTTATCGAAAACTCTGCAACTACTTGGCTTGACTTGACACAAAAAACAATAAAAACTATCGGCTCAACCGAGGTGGATATAATTGATCAGCAGTTTAACAGGCAGGTTCAGAGATTTGTAACACCGGGAATTCCGCTTAGATTCGAACTTCTCCAACCCAAGAGAAAGAAATTTGCTATTGAATATCCTGCAATTACCATCAAATCAGAAAAACCTCTCTATGAGCCGATTATCCAATACACATCAAAATTCTTGAAATCACCTAAAAATATCAAAGAATTCTGGACATCTGAACCCGCTGAAACAACCCGTAAATTCCCTGAAAATGCTGACTTGAAAGAAAAATACAAAAGATTTAACGCTGAGAAATGTCCGCCTGAACCCGGAAAAACCGGCTGGAACGCTGACAGAATCCGCAATCTCGCAAATATTCTCACCAGTGATCCGTTTACTTATTCGCTTAACCAACCTGAAATCCCTGAGAACAGTTCGCCCATCGATTATTTCCTATTTGAAGGACATTCTGGTCATTGTGAGTATTTTGCTTCCGCCTTGACGATGCTATTACTCGCTGAAGACATTAATGCACATGTTGTTACCGGTTATGCATCGAATCCAGTGAATCTTCAGGAAATAGGCGGGAAATGGGTCGATGACATTCGTTATAAACAAGCACATGCCTGGGTTGAGGTGGAATTTGCAGATTGGGGATGGGTGGCGTTTAATCCGACACCTGCTGGTTACATTCCGCAATACGAAGAAATGAGCGGCTTCGACAGGTTTATGAGCTATGTTCAGTATCAATATCAACGGTATATCCTCGATTTCAGCTTGGATGATCAGCAGACGATTGCGAGTGATATCAAGAAGTCCTTCGGCGAATTCAAGGATGATATTGAGAAGATAGGTGATAAAATCCTCGCTACGATTCTGGGTAATAATGAATTCCCCACCTGGCTCAAACTTATAATCGGTTTTGTAGTTATTGCGCTGCCGGTATCGGGATTAATTCTCCTGTTTATAAAACTCCGCAAAAAGTTTAAGTTCAGAAGTAAGAACAAAATTAAAATCGCGGATTCACTTGAAATTGAGTTCAAGAGTATTCTGCGTTTACTTGAAAGAATCAGACGTAAACCACGCTTAACATCTGAAACTTTCAACGATGTAATAAGCAACACCAGCGTACAAGAGCTTGTTGACGAATCTTCAACGCTTTGGCTACGCAACATTTACTGGGATATACGATTTAACGGAATGACGTTGACCGATGAGCTGCGAAGGAAACTGCGTGAATTAATCAGCAAAATCAAGCAAAGCAGGAAAAATCGACGCAAAATCCTGCAGAAACCTTAAAATAACATAACTCGTCAATTCTGGTTTCACGTAAGTATGTGAATGAGTGTGATTGCTGAGATGATAACGCAATAAATACCGAAATATCGTAGTTTCTGGACTCTTACAACGAATAGAATGAGTTGAAGCGCGAAATACGAGCTGATAAGGGAAGCAAAAAACAATGAAATCATACTCAGAATGGGTACTTCCCCTGCTAAATTTGATAAATCACGTGCTTTGAGGATGACCGCGCCTGAGATTGCGACGAAGCCAAGCATGAACGAGAATTTCACGACCTGCTCTCGATTGATTCTCATTAAAAGTCCGCACCCGATAGTTGAGCCAGAGCGTGAAATGCCCGGCAGTAGTGCAAACGCCTGAAATATACCGATTAATAGTGCCTGAAGCCATGGAAATATAGATTCCTTGAATCTCAAACGCATAAACGGCAGAATCTCAGGGTTTTCGGATGCTGGTAGTTTTTTCATACGTTTGGTGAAGTAATCTACGAAAATCAGAAACAAACCCGTAATTGCCAGGCAAATTGCTACAACCGTCAAATTCCCAGTAAATGCTGCCTCAATCTGTTCTTTAAAGATTTTATACGCCAATAATGCTGGTAATGTCGCAATCACAACCGCCCCGATGAACGAAACCGAGAAAAGACCTGCAGATCTCGATTTTTTTGTTTCTGAATCCTTCGATTTTTTGAAGAAAAATTCGCGGATGAAAAAAATCAGAATTGCCAGCGCAGAACCAGCATGTACAACGATGTCAACGCTCAAGCCCGACGAACCCGCGAATTCTAAGCCCAAAACCTGCTTGAAGATTTCCAGATGTCCAGACGATGACACAGGTAAAAACTCCGTCAACCCCTGAATCAGTCCGAGAATCAATGCTTCAATGATGTTCATATGTGTTACCTAAGTTTGAAGTCATAATCCGAGTTTGTTTCAATCGCTTCAGCAATCCGCTTACCGAGAAACTTATAGAACACAATCTCACAAGTAATATCGGCAGATTCCGATATGTCCTCCCATAAAAACTTGCCATCCGCAAGAATTAATACCGCAGGGAACGCAACAACTTCACTTTCCGATTCTTCAACGGTTTCCTCCTCTAAATCTTCATCAATGTCTTCTATTTCAACATCTTCCGTATTCGAACTTTGTTCATCATTGAAATATTCCTCGTTCGTTACGGATTCACCCTCAATTCTCGCCTGCGAAACAAGCTCTCCAAAAGTTTTCTGTGTGGTTTCTTCTTCGACCTCAACTGTATCAGTTTTCACGTTTGCTTCGGTCTCAGCATAATCCTGCTCTGTGATTTCTTCCTCATCTTCGTCAAATTCAATTTCCATGCCAAATTCATCTTCACCTTGAGGTTCAAACGCGGATTTCGCAATATCCTCAAGCTCGTATGCCTGAATCGCTGCATAAATCGCACCTGTTTCAACATTCTTGAAAATCTGCAAATTCTCTGGTGAATAAAGTGCATCAAAAATTTCCTGATGGTGCTGTAAGAACTCTTCGATTTTCAACGCCTCAGCATCATCAGCATCTTCAGGAATAATCTCAGCAAAATGCTTTTCAAAAAATGCTTTCCCAACAAAACAATTGATAATTTCATCAGTCTCCAGGTCAAACAAACCTGTAATGTTAAATACATGCACCTCAGTTTTCTCGGATAACGCATCAAAAACCTTCACCGCTGCTGGGAAAACCTTATTTTCCTCAACAAATTGATATGTCATTAAAAAAGTTCGCACATCTTTTTCCGTAGTAAGCCAGTTAACTTTCATTTCCTCAATTAAATCTATCTCATCTGGCACTTTCCCGAATTGCTCTGTTTTGGACAACTCATCGCTCAATGCACTTTTTGCAATTGCAAAGCTTTCATCCGCAAACACAGGCACACAACACCGCTGATTGAGCTTTATAACATATTTCTTCGCAAGTGTTCGCGTCGCAAAATGACCGTATGCCTTCATCAACGCATCTTTGGCAATCACAGGATTAAACCTACACAGCAAATACGAAGCTAAAACTCTTATCCGTAAATTCTCACTATCAATCAGCTTTCGTAAATCTTTCTCAATATTCTCTTCAAACTCAAAACATGAAAGTGCCTGAATTGACTGCTCTGCAAGTTCCAACATCCTCTGCTTTTTATTTTTACTTGCACGCGATTTTTTGCGTCCGAAAAACTCGGTAGCATTATGCAGCATGTCCAGTAATTCTGCTTTTTTACTTGATAAATCAGCATTCCATACATTTAGCAATCTTAAAACTAGATGCTGTTTCAATTCTTGGTCCAAACCATCTTTCAAGCTTTCAATCGCTCTTTTGCTTGGGTTCTGAAAATTTTCAAGCTTTGTAAAAATTAAAACTAAATCCTCATGTGATATTGCATCATCATTAATCATACAATTCACAATATATTCAAGCGTGCTGGAGTCTGCTACCTTTGCAAGCGTTGCCAGAATCTGCACCCTCAGCTTAACATCATCCGTTATACCGTAAACTTCCTGCAATTTTCGAGTATCAGCAATAATTTCATCTTCCGCAATCTCCTCTAAACGCAGGAAATTCGTTAATTCCTTGAAAAATTCCTTCCCAGGATGAAAACCCTCAATTCGCGCTAGCATTTTCGCAAGTTCTGACATATGATTTCCCGAATATGATTTACTTCATTTCACATAATTTTTATCATATGAACATTGTAGAGATATGAATAATTAATGATTTTCATAATTAATTCGCGGAATTTCCATGAGTTTGAAAAAGCTTTTCAATTATCAAAAGCAAAAATCACATCCTGATTTGTCCGAAATCGTGGATTCGGTAACGCTCCAGGTTGACCCCGCCTTTGACCGTTGGCGTCTTGACGTTTACATCACGAATCTCATGGATTGGAACTCGCGCACAAAGATTCAGGATTTGATTGACTCTGGTAAAATACTGAAAAACGGACGTAAAACCGTACCCGGACGTAAAGTCCGTACAGGCGACAAAATTACCGTGATGATTCCACCACCTGACCCCGAAGACCTCGCAGTGCTTGAAAAAGGTTCGCTTGACAAAGTTTACGAGGATGATTTCATCGTCGTCATCAATAAACCACCGAATCTGCTGGTGCATCCTGTCGGTGGCAGACGTTATAGCTCGGTTGTCAACCTTCTACACAAAGAATACCGAAATCATGATGACCAGCGTAAAGACATTGTACCTGTGCTTGCGCATAGGATTGATATTGAAACCTCCGGCGCATTGCTTGTTGTCAAAGACCAGAAATTTCGTGAGAAGTTTGTACAACTGTTCTACAAACGCAAGATACGCAAGAAATATCTGGCAATAAGCGAGGGGAATCTGCCTTTTGATGAAATTTTCGTAAACCTGCCGATTGGTCCGCATACAAACCACGAAATGTCCATTGCTCGCAGCATAAATTATAAAAATGGTCAGGATGCACAGACGATTTTCAAGGTTCAAAAGCGATTGCACGGTTTTGATGTTGTAGAATGCACACTTCTGACGGGCAGGCAGCATCAGATTCGCGTACATCTTGAAGCGATTGGGCATCCGATTTTAAGTGACGGATATTACGGAAAGCGTCGAAAACTGCTTAAATCTGACATACCAAAATTACTATCTGGAAAAGACCCGTTTACACCTGTTTACAACGCTGATTACGATGATTATTTCCAGAATCTGACAAAGAAAAAGATTGAATCTGGCACATATCGCATTGTTGATGAAATCCCACCTGGTGTTGAATTTCAACATAAACTCGTGAAAAAGAACGATGAAACCGAGACTGATTATTATTTTAATACTTTCAAGGAGCGTGATATTGACGAGGAAGTGTTGATTAACCGCACAGCATTGCATTCCTGGACGCTTGAATTCACTCATCCCTTTACTAAGGAAGATATTCTTATCAAAGCACCAATCCCTGATGATTTCAAATCAATCATTGACATTCTAAAACTCGAATAATTATTGTTTTCCAAGCTTATTGTAATAATTTTACGTTAAAGTGAATGCTATCTGATAGGTACGAAACCTGATTCATTCACAATCATTTGCCCCTCAGGTGTGAGAAGCCAATCACGAAGTTTGATTGCAGAACTGTCTTTATGCATCCCTTTGCGAGTTACCGCATAAATCGTCGTCGTTAACGGGTATTTGCCGCTTTTAATGTTTTGATAATTCGGAATATATCCGTCAACTGCCACAAGCTTTGTATGTCTTGAGGGAATCATAAATTCCTCGTAAAAATAAATGCCGTATGAAATGCTATTTACATCCCACTCAAGTCTATTGACTATTCCTGATACTGATTCGATAAGCAATTCATTTGTAAATGTTCTGTCTATCATTTTCAAATCATTCATCACAAGAGACTTCATAAGCTCATGATTATCGAAATCAGGATTACGGAAATACGGCATAATCTGCGCATCCTTACCGCCAACTTCAATCCAATTCTTTACAACACCGGTATAAATCTCCTGAATCTGCTTTATTGTTAGCTTTTCGATAGGATTCTCTTTATTCACCATAAAAACGAGAGCATTCTTCGCAACCGCACGAATTTCAAGCTCGACATCTCGCTCTTGTGCAAGCTTCAATTCTTCTGCAGAAGGCTTTCGGGAAGCAAAAACTAAATCTGTGTTGTTGTTAATTATATTCAGGTATAATCCATGTGTCTTGAAATACATAGTATTTTCATCAATATAATCGGGAATGCTATTAATCATTGCCTCCTCGCGAGTGCAGATAATAACAGCATCTCCGTCAATATAAAAATCCATATTCAGGTATCTTCTAATTATAAGCACTAGCATCTGGTTTAATAATATCGGCATTATATATGGTTCGACAATTGAGCTTGGAATTACAATTGAATTGCTAAGATATATTTTGCTCAGGTTTAGCTTTTTATCCTTGAGTAATTTCAATGCTTTTTCAGTAAACCGATAACTGATGTCATCCCTTTCCCTGTCATCCTCGCGACCGTAATAAAACCGTTTTGCTAACGCGAAAAGAAGTTTTATATATGCTTCTGCTTCTGTTTCTAATTCGCCTTTTGTATATTTCTCATCTATCCAATGCTCGTGAAGCGAGGTTTTTAATGCTTTGTAACTCTCAGAACCTTGTTTATTATCGGTTTTCGGCATAATTCGATAAGTAATATCCCAAAGATGTTTATCCCATTTGTAAGGCACATCAAGAATCCGACAGGCAATAAGTATTTGCAGAGAATGCTGAGATGGTGAACCGTCCACGCGCGGATATTTATTTACATTGAGCTTGATGCCCTTAATCTGCGGTTGATTTGTTTCCATATAATCTGTATATGTTTTCGTAGATTTATTATCAATATCCGCTGCCACCTGCTCTTGTTGACTATTAATTCCATCTTCATCATTGGATATACATCCTGCTAACGCCAAAAGGCATATGAACGTAGAAACTGCAATAAATTTTACAATCTGCATAAACATCTCCAATAAAATATCAGTGTAATATACAGCATTTCTATGATATTTGAAAATATTTTTGCTTGAATATGAAATTTGTTCTGCAGAACCCTAACGAAATTTCCAGCACGATGCAAATACTGTCAGATTTTAATCAGAACTTGAAAATAAATAATTGATGGTGCCGAGAGGGGGACTTGAACCCCCATGAACATATTTGTCCACTAGAACCTGAATCTAGCGCGTCTGCCAATTCCGCCATCTCGGCACTGCGATATGCAAAAAGCAATTATCTATAATATCGCGCGAAAATCAAGCTGGTTCAGTTTTTTTTTCGTGTTTTTTCATACTCATTTCTTCTTTGGTTTAATTAAAAGCCGGATTTCGTTGATTTCGTCCGTTTGCAGATGCAGCGATTCTATTGCTCCGACGTTCATGCCCATGATAAATTCCTGAACAAAATACTTCAAACCCACACTCTTTCCGTTTACATTGAGATGCACAATTCGGTCTGCTTTCTTGTAAAGTTTCATGATAAATTCATAGATTTTGTCAATTTCGTCGATGCTGAAAACCGGAAGTTTAGATTCTATCTCAAAATTAGAGATGATGCCGATATATCCTTCACCCTCAGGCGGCAATTCCTCGAAAACTCCCTTGCGAAGCACCTGGAATTTGCGCAAATCGCCCTGTTCTTTGTGCCCCTCAATCAAGACTATATCATACTCCATAAAATATGTGTTTAAAATGTCATCAAAAGATAGGTCGTTTTTCCTGTGTATAAATGCAAGCTCATCAGGTGAAACAAGCAGTACACCATCGCTGCCAGCATTTTTATAACACATGCTGTCCTTGCCCTCTTTATCTATCTCAAATCCATGAGAGCATTTTTTAATTGCTCCTACATGCATGCCATTTGTCGTAAACTTTTCTATCATTTTTGTAATTAAAGTAGTTTTCCCAGTGTTTGATTTTCCTGTAAATCCGATTGCAAAAGGTATCATGCTTCCTCCTATTTTGTATATTTTTTTTCAAATTTTCTCAGTATCGGCAACATAGTATTAAATTCATCTTTAGTATTCATGCTTCCGAATTCTTCATTTTGATGAATATTTAACATTTCAGGTGTAACCTCTTTTGTATTTAATTCAGCCAGCAATTTCTGCATTGATAATTTTTCTTCTTTAATATTTACAGTAACAATTTGAAATGCTGATCGAGAATAAAACGCGAACATCGGTTCATATTTATTTTTCATTTTTGGTGAAATTACGTCGTAATCTTTAATAAATTCACGCATCAATTCAATTGTGTTTCTATTTATAATCGCAATATCGCAAGCTGTCAAAAAAAATACATCGTCCTTTATCAAGTTAAATGCTGTGTATAAACCACCCATTGGACCTTTGTCTGGAATTAAATCTTCATGTACATTCACACTTAAATATTTATTGAAAACGTTTGATATTATTGGTTTAAGTCTTTTATTTGTAATGATTATGACTTGTTCAAAAGTTTCTAACAATTGTAATGTTATTAATTCTATAAGTGTTTTTTTCTCAATAATTAGAAGTGATTTATCTAAACCCATTCTTTTACTGTTACCACCCGCTAAAAGTGCTGCTTTCATCTATCACCCTCATCATCAGGTGAAATCTTCCAATTTCTTGGGCGAGAATCTGGTATTAAATTTCCTTTATTATATTTTTCGGAAGATCCTGTCCCAGGTGGAAAAACAGCATAAATCATAGGTTTTTTTAAACTCCCAGTAACATATACAGGTAATATTACTTTTTCTATCTTTTTCACCAACCATCTTATAGATTGTGGATATAAAAGTGCCCGAGGTGAAATGTCGATATTGAATTTCACTTCCAGCATATCATTATTATACAATCTTCCATTCCCATACATTGCAATTGCGTCTGAAAATAATTCAATACTGATTATTTCTGTTCTATCAGGTAATAATTTAGCCTTTCCAAAAATCTCATCTATTGGGGTAGGATTGAAATAGTTTATAAAATCAAAAAGCTTTAACAATATTGGAACGTCCAAAATCCATGCATCAGATACGTGAAATTCAACTATCCCCTCAAAACCGCCACGGGGTGGCATATTGCCATAAATAGCTAAATCGCCTGAAATAGTTCCTTTCATTTCATTTGTATTAGCAGAATTATTTCGTAAAAATTCAGATATATTTACGCCTGCATATTTGAAATAACTTTTGAAAGGAGCAGATTCACCAATTTCGATAGTGATTCTGCCCTTGACAATCCCGTTATAAGCTCGACAAATGAAATTGGGAATTATAATTTTATTGTTTTTATAAATCAAATCCATTGAACCTGAAGTTACTTCATAATTTCGCCACCTAGCTGAACTAAAACTGATATTAGCAATTGTATACATCTCTCCGTTGAAAATTAAGCCGTTTACAGAAATGACACCCGTTAAATCATCTATTTCAAGTCCAATGTTTAATGAATTATATGGTAGTTCTATCCTAATATTATACTTTATCGTTGGTTTTCCATTATCCAAATTTTGAATGTTAGCTTCAATAATCGCATTAAATCGACCTTTAATATCTAACGTTTCGATTAAAGGTTTCCATTCTTCGGGTATAGCTACGAGAAATTCATTGTCAACCAATGAATTAGTAATTATCTGTTTTATTTGATAGCCGTTCGAAGATATACTACCTTCAACAATCACTATTTTTGTTTCATTATGATATCCTGTAACATTTGAGATACTAACTCCAGTATTATCGATATACACTCTGCCAGAAATATTGATTAATTCATACGGGAAATAGGCAAATAAAGCTTTTCCATCATAAATGTCAATTTGCATACTCACTTCCGTATTATCTGCTGCGGAACTATAAATATCGAAAATTAAATCAAGCGTTCCTGCTGGTTGCAACGTTTCCCAAAGATGCAACTTCTCCTCTCTATTAATATTTATCAATTTTTCAAGATGTTCGTATGCACTTTTCAAGTTATCATCGATTATACATTTTTGTGCTTTAATATGCAGAAACATTGTATTTTTATCGCCTTGCACAGATCCTTCAAGTTCTACAATTGCATTTTTATATTTACCTGACAAATTATCAATAATGACATAAAATTTATCTCTTAAATTTCGGAATTCAATTTTCCCTGAAGTAATATCGATTGGAAGCGGGAATTTCTCGTAAATGACACTTGCTTTAACAATATTTGCTATCACTCGAATATCTTGTTCAGAGTCAGGATTAAGTCTTAACGATAAATCAATAATTCCTCCCGGTTGAAACATTTTCCATAGCTTAGTAAAAACAGTCTTGTCAGGTGTATCAATACCTTCAGGCAAAGGGGAAAAAACTGCATTCTCAAGTTCTTCAGTAATTTCAAGATTCTCTATATCCAACGTTAAATCATAACTGCTACTGCCATTTATTGGCATAGTTGCGATCCAGCCGTTCAACGTAATTCTCGTCTTATCGTTATATCCTACAACATTCTCGAAACGCACGATTTCCTTATCAATCTCGATTAATCCATCCTCAAAATTAACCTTAAATGGAAATCTATCCCATTGATAAGAAATATTCACCGGTGATAATTTGAGCTTAAATCCAAGATCGTCAGATCCGTTTGTATATATAAATTCTGACGATTCAATTGATGCGATTCCTTTGATGTTGTGCTCTGCCAGCACTTTCTGCACTTGCTGCGGTAAAAGTTCAACCAATTCTTTCTCAATAGTAATACCTTTCGAATTAATATTGACAATAATATTAGTATTGTCAAATTCGTCGTGTCTAATTTTCACATTAATCTCAACATCCTGTTCAGTGCTTGTCGTTGTACCTTTTACATCGAAAATATCCCACAAATCATCAGCACCTTCTACTTTTCCGTGCAAAGATGAAATCGGATACGGAAATTTTGAAAAATCCACATTAACATTTTTAACATCAATGTTTACCTGAATCGTTGATTTCCCAGCAACGAACTTCACATCCGCTATACCACTTGCTTTAAATTCCTTCAAAAATGTTTTTAATGCTTGAGGTGCTTCTTCAGATTCATCGATATATTTCCTGAAATCGCTGTCAACGAGAACATCGCGCGCATCCAGCACAATGTTAAGTGTATTATTTTTTGCGCCTATATTAGAAATATCTGCTTGCAGCGTTGTTCTATCGTCTTTATAGCTCCCGATCAAACATAATTCTGCTGACAAATTTCCTGATGGAATTTTTCTCTCACGCATTTTAATTAATTCCATTTGATTACCGAATATAGGCAGAATTGTTTTATTATGGTTCCTCAGCACGATATGTCCCGCATTAATCAGAAGCGGAACTGGAAATTTATAAAACCGCGCTGTTCCATCAATAATCTTTACATCCATATCGAGTAATGCTGGAGATTTCTCAAAAAAAAGCAACCTCCCGATAATTTCTGCTTGAACATCTTTTTTCTCTTCCGCTGCACTCGAAATGAAATCTTCGTAAACTCCTTGTATTTCAGGAATATAGCTTTTTATTCCCTTCTGTGAAAGTCGCACATTGTGATTAAAAATGCGTAAGTCAAAGTTCTTTTCATTTTGATCGATAAACGCTTCAACCTCGACTTTACCTATTTCGCTTGATTCCGCATAACCCTTAAGATTAAACAAATTCGGGTCTTTTGTATCCTGTAAAATACTGAATGAAATATTTTTAACACGGTTATCGTAACCTTCATCGAAAATCATCGGAAATTCTAGTTCTAACTGCGCATTATGCACAATAATCTGTGGGATGTTTAATTGAGTCTCAGCTTCAGTTTCTTTTTCAACAATATTCAAAATTTTTCTATCAAGCCAGTTGCCAGCTTTATCAAACCGAACCACAATACTGGGTTTGTCAACCGTAATCATCTTTAATGCAGGTTCAAACTCGAAATTCATAATCGACTGGAAAACCCGCTTATAATCGATCTGGATATTCAGATGTGGTATAGCGAGAATCTTGATTTCCTGCTCAATCAACTCTTTGCTCTGATATGCAATTTCAAGTTCTGATATACTCAATCCTCCGGAAATCTTGAAGCTCACATCCTCAACGCTAATTCTGGCATTTATCTGTTCTTTCAAAATTGAAATAAGCTGTTTCTTCAGAAATTCTGGACGGGTTACATAGTAATAAGCTATGATGCCTGTTAATGTCAGTAATATCAGCAATATCACACCCGAAAGCAAAATTTTTACCAATAACGGTTTTCTGATTCGGACATGACTTAAAGTGAAACTCATATCACAGTCGCCTTTAATTCATTGTAAAAACACTATTTTACCAATTCATTGAAGCGAAGTAACAAAAATAAAACCCGTCCATAAATACGAACGGGTCAGAATCAAGTGTTTTTCAGTTAGTCTTTATCTTCATCCTTTGGTTCACGGTTCACCAGCTCGCATTTCCCCTGATTGTCCTCAGCAAGCTTTTTTAGAAAATCATGCTGTTCTTCATCAACTTCTATCCCAATCCCAATTGTATGTATCTTTATCTGCAAATTCGCATTCCATTCATTAACAAGCCGGATAATCTGGGCAGGATCCTGAACCGGACCCCAAGTCGGATAACCGTCAGTGAGGAAGAAAATTGTATCCGCAAAAAGCTCACCTTTATCATTGGTTAAAACTCCACCACCTTTTCCAGGCTCAGCACCAACAGCAATTTCAAACGCCCTTTTTAGTGCATCGTGAATGTTCGTCATGCCGTCAGCATCCATTTTATCAATCTGCTTTGTTGCTTTTTTCTTGTTCGCTTTATTTGCCTTAACCATCTCAGAACTGAATATATCAACATCATTTGAGTACCAAACAATGTTAAATGTTGCATTTTTCTCGCTTAAAGATTCAATCGCTTTCTTCAATTTCATCTGCAGTACACCCCATCTGGATTTGTGAGGAGGTTCCGGCTCAATTAACGGATACCACGGAATTCCCTGGCGAATTGCTTCTTCGATTTCCGCTTTATGTTCCCTAATCCATTTATCAAGCATCTTTTTATGATAATTTGTATCTGCCGGTTGTTTCATTGAACCCGAACGGTCGATTATAAAGATCGGTGCATCTGATACGAGTTTGATTTTGTAAAACTCAGCGGTGTCGTGCGATCCTTCCTCGCGACCCTCAACAGCTTCCTCGCCCTTTTTCACTGGTTCGAATTTATCCTTGTTAGCTTTCCACCATGCACCCCATGCTTTAACATCGTCAGCGAATTTTTTACCAGTAATATTCTGCAGAATTTTTATGATTTCCCATTTAAGCCGTCCAGTTTCACGTGCCAATGCTTCAATTAATGGTCCAATGCAGTCCTCATCAGCAATGTATCCAAGACCTTTTACAGCATTTGAGCGAACAAGCCAGCTTGTATCCTCAAGCGCAATGATAAAAGTGTTTTTTGCTCTCTCGATGTATTTATCAGTAGCTCCTTCAACGGTGATAATCACTAACATTGTTGCAAGTGTGAGTGATCGAATCTGCGCGTTTTTGTGAGGTTTCTTTGTTAACGGATATAGTTTGATAAGACCTTTGAATGCTCCTTGCCATTTCTGATATTTAAATGCTTCAAGTGCTGCATATACAGTCTTCCAACTGCTACATTCCAAACCCTCTAACATCGCTTCACGCGCTTCAGTTGATTCAAGACGCTGCAAAACATAAATCGCAGCATTTTTCAAAACTGCACTTTCGCGCAGTTTATCCTCTATTGCTGGCAGTTTCTTGTTCAATATTTCGTTGCGGCGGTTCAATGCATCAACAAGCTGATTATACTCACCCACTGAAATCTTGCCCGATCCTGTACTGCGAGCTGCAAGTTCTGTGATTACCTTTTCCAGCTTGTCAAGCTCTTCCAAAAACTTTTCCTTTTCCTTTTCGTATTTCGCTGATTGTTTGTCAGGTGTTTCAACGATTTCGAAGCAAAGTTTAACTGAATCTTCAGTTTGAAAATCTTTCAATTGTCGGATTGTGTTTGCCTTGTCAGAAGATTTGATTTTCGAACTTTTCATGTAATCTTGAATTTTTTTCTTAAGATCACCGAATTCACTCGCTGCTAATGGAACTACAATTAAAGCTACAAGAAACAGTAAAAATATTCTCTTGGGTCTCATAAAACCTCCAAACAAAAACTAATTGTATATTTATAACCAAATAATGAATTATATTACTCATATAGTTACTTAATAAATATACTTTATTAATATAATTTTTTTACTGAATTTTTGCATGTTTTCTGAAATTAAGTATCAAATTCGCCAGTTTTTGAGGAAATCATGTGCAATGTTGATTTTACGGTGCAGAAGCAAAAATTTCAAAATGTGCTGAGAAGTTGTCAAAATGTTGTAATTTCCAGTGGTGCAGGAATCTCTGCTGAAAGCGGGATCAAGACTTTTCGAGGGCATGGTGGAATCTGGCAGAAACTTAAACCCGAGGAACTTGCGACTTTTGATGCATTTATGCGCAATCCAGCGATTGTATGGGAATTTTATAATTATCGGCGCAAAATCGTTGACGAAGTTATGCCGAATCCCGGTCATTTCGCATTGGCTCAATTCGAGGAGAAATGGACTGCAGCAGACAGAATATTTAGCATCATAACGCAGAATGTAGACGGTTTGCATTCTCGTGCTGGTTCAAAGACTATTCGGGAGGTTCACGGCAATATCAACAAAATGAAATGTTCTAAATGCGATTTCAAGGCAGATTCGTTTGAAATCAAAGTAACAGAGAAATTTTCTGCTTCCGGCAAAGATCAGGATAAGATTCTCACACCCGAATTAACTCGCAGCGATTTGCCCAAATGTCCTGAATGCAGCGGGTTACTGAGACCTGACATCGTATGGTTCGGCGAAATGCTTGATCCGCATGTTCTTAAAAGCGTTGAACGTGATATTTACAGGACGGATATGATGATTGTTGTCGGAACGTCGCTAAATGTCATGCCTGCTGCTGCCTTCCCGTTTCAAGCGAAAATGCATGGTGCAAAAATCGCACTTATCAATTTCGAGAAAACCGCTTATGATGACCAATTCGATTTTGTATTTCAAGGAAAATCAGGTGAAATTCTTCCTTTGCTTCTTGATGATTTTTCCTTAAACTAAGAGCTTAATGTACTCGGGGAGTAACGAACAATATGTTTGAGAATGTGAAACTGCTGATAATTGACGTTGATGGAGTACTTACTGACGGTAAGATCATCTATGATAATGATGGCACCGAGTTGAAATGCTTTGATGTCAAGGACGGACTCGGTTTGTATCTTCTGCACAAAGCTGGGTTAAAAACGGCGATTGTAACTGGACGCGAGTCGGAAATTGTCGATAAAAGGGCGCGAGAGCTGCATTTTACTCGTGTTTATCAAAACGTTAAAAACAAACTCAAGGTTTTCGACGCTTTGCTTGCGGAATTTTCTTTAAGTCCTGATGAAACTTGTTATGTTGGTGATGACCTGCCTGATCTGCCTGTAATCATTGCTTCGGGCGTTGGTGTTGCCGTTGCTGATGCGGTTGACGAAGTTAAAAATGCTGCGGATTTTATTTGCAGCAAAACCGGCGGAGCTGGTGCAATTCGCGAAGTTGCAGAGCAGATTCTCAAAGCTCAGGGGAAATGGGACGATTTAGTCAAAAACTTTTTGCCAGTGATTGAGCAATGACATTGGAACCCGATTTGAGCCGACTTTTCGAAGAAAACCTCGCATTCTGCGATGCTTTACAGCGGAAAGCTGATTTGTATGAGTTGTTACCTGAGTTTGATGTTTCATTGAATCCAACTGAACATCTGAACAATCTCATCTATGGTGACAATTTACATGCGATCCTCGCTCTTTTGCACAAAAAACAAAAGTTTCAACTCATTTACATCGACCCGCCATATGCCAGCAACAGCAATTACGATCTCAAGCTGAAGATTGGCGACCAAAACTCGAAAATCCGCGTGCCGGTTTACTCTGACATCTGGCGAAACGGTCTGCAGTCTTATCTGGGTATGCTTTTCCCACGGCTTTTCTTCATGCGTCAACTTTTGCACGATGAGGGGGCGATTTTTGTACATGTTGACACAAAAGCATCACATTATGTCAAGGTGCTGATGGACAGCATCTTCGGAAGCTCCAACTTTGTCAATGAGATTATTTATCGCAAAGATGCAGGTCAACGTGTCACTGGCTATTTCCCGCGGAAACACGATGTGATTTTGTTTTACGCTCGAAACATCGAAAAACTCAAGTTCAACTCACATGCATCCGAACTGCGACTGCCATACAACGATATTGCGGTAAAAATGCACTTCAAACCTGATGAAAATGGTCTATTGATGCGTGAATACCCAAGCGGTAAGAGATTTTACAAGGATTTGGGCAAGCTTACCGATGATATTTGGGACGACATAAGCACTCAGCAAGCAACGTCGCCGATAATGTCCGAAACAACAGGATTTCAGACACAGAAGCCGGAAGCATTGTTGAAACGAATCATTTCAGCGGTAACTGACAGTCGTGAGTCCTACCGCGAAAAGCTGGCACTTGAAGAGTTCTTGAAGCATAAAAGCCAGCAGGACTCTGCTTTTGCCAGCGTCAGCAAACGTAAACAAGACGTGTTTCTGCACAATTGGACTAACGAATTCCTTCTCGAAGCAAAGGATTGCTGGCTAGACAAAATTGACAATGAAACTCTGCCAGAATCTGACATAGTCGCAGATTTCTTTGCTGGCTCAGGCACAACCGGCATCGCTGCAACACAGATGAACCGTCGATTTGTGCTTTGCGAAGTTGACCGGACTGCATGGTTTCTGAGCTTGAAGCGTGTTCTGCAAAGCAAAGACATGAATCTGAAGTGTTATTCGATTAAAACGTCAGCAAATTCACAGAAATCAGAAGCATTTACGGACAAAGCATCGGAAAACGTTGAAATTCTTGACAATCCGCCTGCTCTAATAAAAGCATATGTAACAAAGCTTTGTAAATCGCAGCTTCTGACGCTTGTTTTACCTGCGAAACGTTTCAACAACGAACATCAAAGGCACAACCCGAAAACCTGCTACATCATTTCACCAATTCACTTGAGTTTTATGAAAATGCAGGATGCAAGATGCCTAAACCTTGAAATACCAACTTTTATTGATGAACAACTGCGCAAAATCAAGCAGTCAGTGCGTATAAAACATGAGGGTGCTTTCATCTTCGATTATTGCTTGGTTCAAACCGATGAATCGTCCGAAACCTTTCAAGCATCACACGCATTTCCGCTAACAAAAATCTCGGACTCTAATTATCACCTACCTGAGACTATGAATCTGCTGACCCTCGAGAAAGCAACATTCTGCATCTTTGACATCTTCGGGAACATTTATTTTGCACAGACTGCAAAACAGTAGCAGTGTAAATTATGAACCTGCTTCACTCACCCTGCTCCAGACCATCAAAACTCTTGCAAAGATATTCTGTTTCGGTATAAAACCCGACTGTCTGCTGTCAAATATTGCTTTCAATCCGTCAGCATCAGCATCGTCAATAAGCAGAAAATGTCCCGCTGGTATAGCACCTTTGCATTTGTCTGCTTCCTCAGCGTTCAGCACAGGCATTCCCTTTTGAATCTTATCGTCAATCTTAAAGAAAAACATCCCATGCACTTCCTCAAATTCAATTTTATCACCTGGTTTGGCGTAGATTCTGCCGACACTCACAGCGGTTTTTTTCGGATTAGTATAGAAAATGACTCTATCCCCAATACTCAGACCTTCGGAAAACAGCGGGAATCCCCCGATAAACTCATCAAGGAGAACCTTGTCATTCTTCTTGTACTCCGAAACATATGTACTAAACGAGTAAAAACTATATCGCATAAAAAGGTAAAACAACGCAAGTGCTGCAAAAATAAATACTCCACGCCGAAACCACATAAGATAATTTCTCGTCTGCTTCATTTTCCGCAAACGACGTTTAGCAACCTCACTCCGAATCTCCGACCCATCTGATTTATCCTTGATTCCGAGTTCCACATCCACCTGCTGACGTGCTTTATCAAGTATCGACAGCTTTTTCTCCGTCTCATTCCCTTTCGCAGGTTCTTGAGCATTTTCATCATTTTGCATGTTTTCAGACATCTCATCCTCGTGTTTTTTTGAATATTATAACAAACGAAAAACTTTGAGTTAGGAGCTTGCAAATTTTCGGAAAATAGATATTTCTCGATTGAAAGATTTTAAATTTACTGTTGAGGAAAAAATGACCAATCCTGATGACATGCTTACAGAAATTTGGGAGATGCAGCGTACGCTTAACAACTATACATTGAAAAACAACGGTTTCACGCATACATTCGATGAAATCGCTTCCGATAAAAAGCTTCAACAAGAATGGGTGAAAAATTATACACTTGCAATGCGACAGGAATGCGCGGAACTCTATGATTCGACAAACTGGAAATGGTGGCGCACAAAAGTCGACCTTTTCGATGTGCAGAATGTAAAGGTTGAGCTGATTGACATCCTGCATTTCTGGATGAGTGCCTGCATGGTCATGGGGCTTGAGCCTGAGGACGTTTTGCGCATGTACAAACAGAAAAATGAAGTAAACTATAACAGACAGAAAAACGGGTACATTAAAAAGGACGAAAATGACAGCAGACACATCTAACAAGAATGATGATGCGAATTCCGATGCGGAAAACGTGTCGGAACCGAGGAAGAATCATCTTGTTGCCATTGTTCTTGTCATAATTTTCGCTGCTATTGTGCTACAAAGAACAGGCGTATTGAATTTCGGTTCTAACATACAAAATACCGATGAATCCGCTGAAAAAACTCAAACAAGTGGAAATTCGGTAAATCCCGACGAGAAATCCGCTCCCACGAAAAATGATCCTGATGAGGATGATAATTATATAAATAAGCCAGAATCGCTCTACGACCGTTATACCAAGAAACCGATGCGATATTATCAATATGACCCGATTTCACTTTCCGATGAATATAAAATCGAGGTTTTTAAGCAGTTTCGAACGTGGATTGCTGGTAAATTGCCTCCCGGAGTCGTTGATTCGAACGCATTTTGCAAAATAGATCATTTAAATCGGGAAAAGGACAAATTAATTGTGTACAATTCGCCTAATCTGCCCGAAAATCCTACAATCCCTGATAATTGGAAACTAACAGACGAGATTGATGAAAATTGTGTATTATTCGTGATTATTCCACCTTCAAAATCGCCTTTACCACCCGAATACTGGATAAAATTCATCGTTCACGAAGATAATGTTGGAACAATCTACAATTTCGGACTACGACAATCGGTCAAACGTGGATTTATCTGGACGTATAACGGCATAACATTTGAGTAATTTTTCATTTTCAATTCCCAAGCTATTTGGTCTAAAGACCCTCAGATGTTGCTTGTGCTTTTAACGGCTTTTTCATGATTATTAAGAAAATTACGAACCATAACACAGCTAAGCCAAGAAAAACATATGATGATATCTCAAGCGTAGAAGGTTGTTCGAGTTTCAAAATCCGCAAAAGCCAGGCGGGATGCAGCGCGAAAAGCACAAAAAATGGTACAAGCGAATTCGTAAACAAAGTTTTAAGCTTTATATGATTGATTATTAATGCTGCCAAAATAAGCAGAACAATTGCATATACGCAGTAATAACTCACATTAAGCGTATGTTGCTGCATAACGTTGAATTCTTCTTCGAAACCAATAGCATCTGCAAGAAACGGATATATAAACATGATTTCCAACTCTTTGATAAATTAAAGATATAAATAAATATCATATTCTAAAGGATAAAACTTAGTGTACAATTTCTCAAAATTTTTTTATTTTAAGTCATGCAGTTTGCATTTGCGAAGATTATAAGAGTTTGCAGGAGATTTCGATGAAAGTAAAATTCTGGGGTGTTAGAGGTTCTCTGCCGAAGCCAATGTCAACGGAAACATATCAGCAAAAACTCGCAAAAGCACTTGTTGCTTCACAGGATGTTTCTTTCAATACTCCCGAGGAAATTGTGGAGTTTTCTAAGCGTTTAGCACCTCAACTTAGACGGATTGTAGGCGGAAACACTCCTTGTGTCGAAGTTTACACAAAAGACGGCGAACTGCTTATTCTTGATGCTGGCTCAGGGATACGTGAAGTCGGACATATGCTGGTTAAATCAGCGAAAAATGACGAAAAGGCAAATAAGCAGATTCACATCCTTTTCAGTCACACGCATTGGGACCACATCATGGGTTTCCCGTTTTTTATTCCGCTTTATCAAAAAGACTGGGAAGTTTTCTGCTACGGTGGACATAAAGACTTGGAAGAGCGTTTGCGCAATCAGCATGACCCGCGCAATTTTCCGGTCTCTTTTGATGCATTTGTACCGAAAATTCACGTTGAGCATATTCCTTTGCTTGAGCCGAGATTGATTAATGGTTTCATGGTTACTGCTGGTTTGCTTGACCATCCTGGTGATTCATTTGCATACCGCATTGAGCATAACGGTGAAGCGGTTGTTTATGCGACTGATGGCGCATTTGCTGATGAGGAAAAAATCGGTCAGCTCTGCAATGCTGGATTTTTCAAGAATGCCGACGCAATTATTTTCGATTCAATGTTAACATATCACGAAGCAGTTACGGTCAAGAGGGACTGGGGGCATTCCGCAGCAGCAATCGGCGTGGATTTCTGCCTGCGTGAGGGAATTAAACGGCTCGTGTTGTTTCATCATAACCCCGACAATGACGACGACCGCTTGTTCAATATGCTTGAGGAAACGACGATGTACCTGAAAAATAAAGCACCTAATTCCAAGCTGCAGATAGACCTCGCCTGCGAATCATGGGAATTCCCCGTAAAACCCGAAATCATCCCGGACAAATCCCACTAAGTGGAAAATGATAGTTTAATTCGATTTATTTGTCTGATTGCTTTGATTATTGTATCGTTTGTTAGATTGCATTTCATTCACATTGTTCCCAAACTCTGTTTGGGGACACGCTTACAAAACGAACTCTGTTTGTGTGCGAAACTGAGTTTCGCCGATAAGTACATTCCCAAAGAGGACTTTGGGAACGAGGTAAAATGCTATATCATTTTGCTTTATATGGCTGAGTCATAAGGTTTTTTCTTTGTTCGATCATCAATTTATTACTTTCAATTCCAGAAATTGCAAATTCAGCCTCCTCTTGTATTTGCTTATCCTGATCATTCTCAATAATTTTTTCAAGATGTGGGATAATCTCCAATTCGTGAAATCTTGACAAGGTTCCAATAACTTGTAATCGAACACTCTTGTTTTGATCGTTCAAAGCATCAATTAACGCAGATATGACTTTCTTTCTAAGGTCTTCATTGTCTAATCTGAGAAGATGGAGGTTTTCGGCTGCAAAAGACCTCATCCTAAAATCTTTGTGTTTCAATGCTTTGATAATAGCGATGATCGCTTCGTCTGTTCCTTTTTCGGACAGCAAATACATTGCATCAATTCTTGTATCAAGCTTTTCACTATCAAGTTTCGAAATTAGGTACTCAGTCTTATTACTCTCTATTATTTTGTAAACACCAATTGCAATAAAGCTAACGAAATACAATATTCCGATAACTATGCCAACCGTAATTTTCAATCTTCCCCTTGATTTACACATCTACAGAATATTCCAATAAATAATTAACAATTACAAATTTGCTTATCTGCTACGTTTTGTCATTTGATTTACTATAAATATGTTACAAAAACTAATTTAAGATGCAAGGCGAAAGATAAAAGCGTTGCGGGATTTGCCGATTTGTTCAATCGCGTTCATTTTGCGCAAAGTGTATG
>CAYZQB010000014.1:0-29700 GCA_964480395.1 uncultured Planctomycetia bacterium | reverse complement strand
CGTTTCGATGGGCGTGCATGTTCCAACACCTGAGTTTTGCCTGAAAACCGATTTTTTCGAAATCAGATTAAGCATGCCAAGGACTTCACCATCAAGGTTAATAACGGGTGCACCTGAATTTCCAAAGTTTGCCAGCATATCCATGAAATAATACTCAATGGAAAGCTTTAATCTACCGGTGATTGTTCCAGAGTTGAAATACAACTGATTGCCTGTGCCAGAAGCCATCACTGCAACAGGTGTACCAACATCAGCTTCGGATTCTGCGAATATCGGCAAAGTTAAATCCGTTGCATCAATTTGCAGCACAGCAACGTCATGATTTTCATTGAAACCTGAAATTCGTGCGGAAAACTTCCTTCCGTCCGCAAGCATAACTTCTATGCCATTAATCCTGCCAGAAACATTAAATGCGCTTGTTACAATGAATCCGTCCTCCGAAATAACAAATCCGGTTACAGGCACATTCGGACGAATATTCATGTCCAATTTTCCATTTGTTTTCGCAAGATTATTAATCTTTTCGGCAATCTCAGGAGAATACTCAATCTTCTCCGAATATCTGTCAACGCTGATTTTGACAATCGATTTACGAACTTTTTCAATAGCGGCACGATATTGTTCTGAAAGTGCTCGTAAATATTTTTTGCTGATATTGTGTTTTGAATTATTCTGTGCAATTGACGGAATTAGAAGAATTAGAACGAGTACAAAGACTAGTATAACCGAACTTGCTGATTTTGTGTTTATCATCAGTTAACCTGTAATATTGGTTTAGTAATAAAATATCCTTGTTAATTTACACGATGCTAATTGCTAAATAAAGATTATTTCTTTGTTGCGTATTTCGGCACGTAGTTTACATCTTTACGCTTATTAATTATATCAATGGTGTAAATCATGTCATTCGCTTCGAGTGCGTAAACAACTTCTATGCCTTCGATGACACGCCCGAAAACCGTACGATGATTATTCAGCCATGGGATTGCATGCAGGGAAATGAAGAATTTCGTGTTTTCGCTTGCTTTTACATCGGGATTATTGACCATGGCAAGTGTGCCGGTGAAAAACAAACGCTTATTTGGCACGGTGTCGATATTTCCGAGTGGATTTTCGACTGTTCCACCCTGCACAACCAAACCTTTGACGATTGTGTCGAATTTGTTTCCCTTGTAAAGTCCTGACTCGATATTCTTGATGAAATTTTTAACAGCGTTTGGTGCATCGTCCTCAAAAAGCTCAATCGATATTGCTCCTTTCTCGGTGAAGATTCTCACGATTGGCAGATTGTTTTTTGAATCTCGCTCACGATATTTCTTCTCCTGTTCCCAATATTTCGAGTAATTGACAATATCGTCATAACTCGTAATATAATTCATCACACTTGAATGCCTGTATTTCCACATTTCCTTGAGTTCTTCATAGATTTCTGATGCTTTTTCGAAATCATCGATAGCAATCAAGGCAATCATGTATTCTGCTACGATTTTCTCACTTGCAACAATGCCGCTGCTGGATTGTCTCGGAAATTTCCTATCCTGAATCAGGTTGTACAACATTGTTAAATATTTTGCATATAATCTGAACATGTTAAAGGTTTTGTATTCGCTTGCATGTTCGAAAAGAAATGCGGCGTAATGCAGATATGCGTTATTTTTGTTGATAATATTTATCTCAGCAAGCTTCTGTTCAATGAGTTCTTTGCGTTTAATGTCTCTTTCGTCCTTTTTCTCAATTTTTTCAACCGCATTATCGATTTGCTCAATATTCTCCTCAGTTAAATCCAGCTCCATTTTATATTGCTCATCGCGCAGTTTTTTCGCAGTTTCAATACTATTATCCGTCAAATCTTCAGCACTTTTCAAGTCTCTTATAAAGCAATAATAATGCAGTAGCGATGGTGACATTGAATTGTCGTTCTTCACCAATTCCTGCGTTAGCGAGATGTAAGGTGCTGACTGTTCCAAAAGGTCTGCATTATAATAAATCGATGCAATCCCGATGAGGATTTTTATGTCATCGGAATACTTCGTTGCCAGACCGTCAAACCATTTCCGAGAAGTAATCACCAGTTTATTTGATTCTGCAAGTTTTTCTGTTTTTTCCGCATCTTTCAGTTTCTTGGCTTCATTCAACGCTTGAATTGATTGATCAACATAGATTTTGCCTATCTGAAGAGCAAAGCTCGCATTCTCGGGATATTCAACGTATAAAATCCGGAAATAATTCAATGCATCGTTGAGTTTTCCAGTTTTCTCAAGGATAGCACCTTTGAGAACTTTAGCTTCAAGCATATACGGATTTATTCGCAAGGCAAGTTCGATGGCATCAAGAGCGTCAGCGTATTTTTCTAATTTGTAGTAAATATCGGAAATTGTGTATGCGATGAAGAAATATTCTGGATCAAGTTCAACAATCGTATTGAGGTGTTTAATTGCCAGTACTAAATTTTCTTCCTTTAACGCTTTTTCTGCTTTCTCAAAAATGTAGTACAAGCCAAGGTAATGATCTTTCTGTTTTTGTATTTCATTTTTTGTAACAAGCATTTCCTTGTCGATTTCTCCCCAGTTGTCCACGGATTTTGCATTATGAAAAGTTGCCGGCAAGTGCCATCCCTGAAATTCACGTGAGAAATAAATCTTCTCATTTGCATCTGATGCAGCGAACGCTAGATAGAGCTGCTGTCCCAGCAAACCCGCATTTATCTTCAGCTCAGATAGATTTATCTTTATTTCGCATGTCCAGTAGTTTTTATGTGCAGCATCAGCTTTTGCAAGGAAACCTTGATTTGTTACAGGATATTCTTTGTTGTCGATGTATATGCTCTTATTCAAAGGATTTTTGTGAGCAAGATTGTATGGATTGTATAGGAATGCGGTAATTGATTTGCATGAAGTCCCTGCAGCAATTCTGACGAAATTTTTCAGAAAATATTGACCGGGTACGTGGAACCCGAAAAATAGCACGCCTTTCGACTGTTTCACGTATACTTTTCCAAACTTTCCAATTCCACAAGGGAATTGTACCGGTTGAATGCCGGAATATTCACTCGTTAAGTCGAGTGAGCCGTCGAAGTCGATTGGCTCTGCATCCTTTAAAATCAGTACGTTTTTAACGATTTTTGTATAAACCGTCTGGTTCGATTTTTTGTCCGAATCTTGAGTATATGATTCGGTTATCGAAAATATTGAAATAAAAAAAAACAGCAACAGAAAAAGCATTACGTGCTTATAATGAGACATTTCAACCTCAAGGAAAGACAAGAATTTTAGTCATTTTATCAAATTTACAAAATATAATACACAACACTGTAAATACATTAAAAAATATCAAGAATCGGATTGACTATTTACACACGATAACGATATAATTTAATATATGATGAATTTACACATCTGATTTGTATCAAAAGGTACTTTAATCAAGGTTTTCTATGGGGCTTGACATATTTGCCACTGAGTTAAAGGAAAGTAAAAAAGGTAAGATTATACAATTGCATGGCGACTTCGATGATACAACATCGATACAATTTACGAGATTCATGGATACTTTCTTGGATGATCAAAAGCCAGATGTTGTTGTTCTTGACTGCAAGGAGATTGCATCATTCAGTTCTAAAGCACTGTCCGCTGTTTCAAAACTATACCAAAACCTTAAAATACTGAAAAAAGGTCTGATTCTCGCAAGAGTCTCAAAATCAATGGAAAATGTGATTGAAACTAAGAATTTCCAAGGAAATATCCCAACATACAACGAATTGGAAAGAGCTGTCGAAATCGCATATTATTTCATCCAAAAAAAATCGACGTTCACTAAAAGAAAACTCGAAAGTATTAGGGAAACTCCGATTGCACTTAAAAGGGATGAATTGGAAGACAGAACATCCATTTTCAAGCAGATTGGAATATCCGATAATAATTTCAACAAATCTATGTCAAAAACAGTCAAACGTCCAAGAACAAGCCAGACAGTTAAGAAATATACAACAGAAGATTTCACAGCATGGTTCAAACCCGATCAATCAAGGATAATCAGGAATCAAAAAATCGATGTTCTGTTGATTCAACATCCGGATATTGCTCCTGCAATGCATGTTTCAAAGGAAATCACAAATATTTGCATCAGCTATCGATTGTCTTTCAATAAAATCCTTCCCCTTGAAACCCATATAACGTGGAGTCTGGGACTTGAAATCATCAACAATTCAAAACTTATTATAATCGATTTCACTTTGTTACCTGAACAATCCGAAAAAAATATTCAACTAATGACACTTGCTTCAATTGCAAGAATGCAGAAGATAGAGAATCAGCTAGTGTTGCTAAATACTACGGAAAAGATGCCGGTTTTATGGCGAGAATTGCCTGTGATTCCATATGATGTCGACAGTAAAAGCATTGAAAAACTCAAAAGCAAGCTTGACCTGAAACTTCTAGCACTGCGAAAATCAAAAGATTAACTAGCATAATAATGTCATTTTTGTTTTGAAGGATTGAAAACGATTTTCAGCAAATTTCTAACCTGAAGTAACTCTTAATTCACTCGGTTAATCGATTTTCTTGATTACAACCTTACTGCCTTTAGAATTTATCAATATTGCTTCAAAAACAATCGTTGTTTCAGTTTTAGAGGATTCAAGCGTTAACTCAACCGATGAAGTTTCATCTCGCGGATCGATAAACTTCAATGTGCTGGGAGCTTCTTTGGCAATCGTTCGCATTATAATGTTTTGCAGAACAAAGCCGGTTCGGAAGTCAATCTCAGAATCTTCAACTTTTCTCACTCTGCCAATCTCTTCATAAAGACGAGTAAAAAAGCTCTCGTCATACCATTTATTATTACGTTGGACGTATTTTGAGACTACAAACACACCCCCCTTAACATTACTTATTGAAAGAGTAATTTTTATATCCGATTTCGTTGATAAACTGTATTCCTTAGAGAAAATCGAGAGGAAAAACTCCTCATACTTCTCAAGTTTTTCGGTTGATTGCTTCGTAGCAGCACGGATAGCGATCGAATATTCAGTGTTTGGACGCAAATTTTCAATCTTGCAGTATTGTTCGGTTATTAATTCTTTGTTAAAAAGTTGTATACTTTCAAAACCTTGCTTGGTCTGCCAAAAATAAACGAAATAACCTTCGACAATACCGTTAAATCCTGCGGAATTTGACCAGAAAAGCTCGATTGTGGTCAATTCCGCTATGCCGATAATGCCTATTGGTGGTGAAATGGATTCTTGTATAGTTGATTCTGTCTGGTAAGAATCATTCTTGCTGAAAGCATTCGATTGCAGCACGCAGAAGTACATTAAAACCGAAATCAACAATAATAATCTATAATACAGCGTCATTTTCATTGTTCTTCTACATTTGTTGTTAACAATGTTTCTTCTTTTAACAGCAAATTGCGATGAAAATCCTGTGAATAAAATACTTTTACGTAATTGACAAAGTTAAATCAAGCCGATTCGGGAATCAGTTGGATGCAGAGGTCCAAAGTGTGGTCCCGGTCCTTTCGGGTGTTTTTTATCGCGTTCCGGAATCGGATTTATCTTTGCAGGTCCATGCTCAGGGGTTTTAAATTCACCGAGTGGGAAATATGGAATCATGTTTTGTATCAGCCATTCAGTAGCTTTTACCGGTGGAATTCCCCAGTTTGTGGGACATGTCGAAAGTAACTCGACAAGCGAGAAACATGTGCCGTCAACCTGATATTGAAACGCTTTTTTAATTTTTTTCTTTGCATCAATGATATATTTCGGCTTCGCAACACTTGCACGTGCAATATATCCTGGCGTTGTCTGCGTTGCAAGAGTTTCCGCAATGCGCACCGGAAAACCTACATCGTTGACGTCTCTGCCGAACGGGCAGGTTGTTGCCACCTGATTAGGCAAGGTTGTAGGTGCCATCTGACCACCGGTCATTCCGTAAATTGCATTGTTGATGAAAATCACCGTAATTTTCTCACCTCGATTGGCAGCATGGAAAATCTCATTTCCGCCGATTGATGCTAAATCACCGTCGCCTTGATATGTAAATACTATTGCATTTGGTCTAACTCGTTTAATACCTGTTGCCATCGCAGGTGCTCTTCCGTGGGCAGCTTCCATCATATCGCAATTAAAATATTCGTATGCCAGCACGCTGCAACCAACAGGTGCAATACCGATAGTTCGTTCGCGAATACCAAACTCGTCCATAATTTCAGCGATAATCCTGTGTGCAACACCATGGGTACATCCAGGACAATAATGTGTCGGTTTATCGGTAAGTCCTACTGGTTTATTGAAAATCGATACAGGCATTTTGCACTCCTTCAAGATGCGATTTTCGTATTTTAACACTTTTCAGATTTCTGAATAAACTTATTTTCAAATATTGAGTGAGCTCGATGACACATATTCCTGTGTTGTTTTACGTATTCTGATGAGTTGAAAGATTATTTAACAGGGAAATCGTCCTTCGTTACATCAAATATTGTCGGTGTGATAATGAACATGATTTCCGAATTGGATTTGCTATTGTCATGCGATTTGAAAAGTTCACCAATCAGTGGAATGTCGCTGATGACAGGGATTCCACGTGTAACAATTGCTGATTCGTTAATAATCAATCTGCCGAGAATAAGTGTTTTACCGCTTTCAACAGTTGTCAATGTGTCAGTTTTTCGAGTTGACAGGATAGGTACGGATCCAGTTGAACCTGAGCTTGTAGTATAACCGATTATATCACTGATATTTGGGACAAGTCTTAATTTAACGTAATTATCTCCGATTATCAACGGAAATATATCCATCTTAATACCAATCTGCTTGGAAATGTATCTAATATTAACTACTCCGCTTGTTTCTTCAACCGTACTGACATAAAATGATTCACCAGAATAAATCTGACCTTTTTCTCCCTCTTCGATAAGAAGTCTGGGTGATGTAATAATTTCAGCATTGCCGGTAAGCGAAAGCAATCGCAGTGAAAGCTCTGAAATACCGAAATCCTTCAGTGAGAATCCGATACTTTCGAAATTTATTGACATTCCCTGAAAAGGTGATGATGTCGGAACTGAGCTAATGAAAGAATCTGGGCTGTAATTCAAATCGAAAGCATAAAATAGTGCTTTTGAAATCTTAGATTGGTCAAAGTCAAAGTCGAAACCGAAATGGAATTCATCGGAATGATTTATTTCGACGATTCGAGATTCGACAAGCACCTGAGTTTTTGGTACATCGAGTAATTGAAGCGTTTTTTTGATTTCTTCGATTTTTTCAGGAGAATCTTCGATAATCAGAGTATCAGCGGGTTGGTTTGCCTTTGCCGTTTTGAATGAAATTGTTGGAAGGGTTGCAATATAATTCCCGTATGCAAAAACCTTTCGTGGTTGCGGTCCGATCAACTGGAGATACTTTGCAAGAATATCTGCTGATTTGAACTTGACATGATAAAAATACAGCTTCGTGTTTTTATCCAGGACTAGATAATCATCACCTTCTTCGATGGCTTCAATTATCTTATCTCTATCAGATGTATCGCTGCTTGGATTAATTTTTGGGAGTGTATCTTTTTCGTCCGTGTTTTTTTTGTCAGCATTGACATCATCAGGCGCAGCTTGAAGCAGCAGCATAAATAATGTTGATACTACAATCGCTAACACTAAGCTGATTAAACGATATCGAATCACGTTACCCCAAATTCTACACTGTCATTTCTGAATGTATCATACAAAAATTTCAATAAGATTCCAAGCTAATTTGGTGTTTCGAAAAACTCCGAATTTCAGGATCTCAGCAGCAATGTTTAATAAAACGTTTTCTTTTGTGTCAACCAGTCTTGCGGTGTTAATTCCTTAAAAACTTTCAAAGCTTCGTTCATATCAGTGTAACGGTGTGTTGGATGTGGCGCAAGGCACGTGTAAATAAATTCGGTGAAACCTTCTGAATCGATTGGTGCTTTTTTGTTGATTGAAAGTGTCAGTCTGTCCCGAACTTCAATTTTCTTGGTGAATAGATATTCCAGGTTTTCACGAGCGCGATGATCTTCGTATGGTGTGCCATCAGCTTCTCTGGTCAGGTAGAAGCCATCGAAACCACCATTTAATGAGTATATGATGAGCATTGCCCATGAGTAAACGTCGCTTGTAGGTCTTCCACCGGTTTCCTTGTCCTGAGGATTGGTAATTTCCGCTTGGTTGATATAACCACGCCAAACGTCAGGAATCAACTCGCCAAGCATCTCAGGAGCCATGTACAAGAACGAGTTATAATATTTTTCGTTATCTTCGAGATATTCTTCGTCGAGTTTATACTGAAAACCAAAATCGGTTACAACCATGTGATATTCAGTATCAGGAAATCTTACTAGAATATTGGACGGTTTCAGCGCACCGTGATAAGAACCCCTGGAATGCAGGGCTGCAATCGCTTCACCGAGATCGATAAAACGCAGCATTTTCTCTTTGAAATTCAGTTTTTTCTTTCTTTTTGTCATAAGGTCAGCATTGTGAGGTTCTACATTCAAAGGGTCGGTAATTGTGTAGTAGTAGTCAGTGTTCTTATCTTGCCCAATCTGGTGATATTTGAGGAAAGAGCGATGGATGAAATTCATACCCAAGTCAGCATCGTCTCGTTTTGATACGAACCTCGGATTGAAAGTTTTTATGATTACCGGACGCTGCTCGGTTTCTTTCTGACTAAGTTGTCGTGCTTTGAACACTTCACCAAGCGTGCCATCTGCAATTTTCTTTAATACTTGATACGGTCCAAAATCGTATTTGACGTTCATGTTTGCCTCACAATTATATTTCGATTAATACTAATATTTCAAATACTGAAAAGCAACACAAAGATATTGCTTATTTGTTATATTCTCCTGCCATTTTAATCTAAGTAAAATAAATATCAATTTTTAATCATTATTTTTTCAAACACAAGATTATAAATAAAAGAACTCAAAATAATTACACACTTATGAAAACTTGCAGAAATAAGCGATAAACTAATTAATCGGTTGCAAATCACTACATTTTCAGCATCAAACATTTCAAATTCAAAAACACCGAAGTATTTCATTGAATTTTCTCTGTTATTCTTTCTCATAAGATTCGGATATTTCTTTCTGTAACTTTGCTTCAATTAATAAATCGCACACTTCCCGGACGGCACCGTTACCGCCTGTTCGAGTTGTAACGTATTTCGATGAGTCAATGACTGTTCTCTGGGCGTTTGCTACAGCAATCGGAAGCCCGATGTGATTGAAAATCTCAAGGTCAAATTCGTCAGTGCCGATGTAAGCAATATCCACAAGCCCACAATCATACTTGGCAGCAACCTGCTGAAGTGCATTAATCTTCATCTTCACATCAAAGTATATATCCTTTACCCCGATTTCTCGTAAATATTTGTCCGCAGTGGCAGATGTGTGATATGAAAGAATGCAAATGTGAATCCCTTTGCTCATCAATTTGTGCATGCCGAATGAGTCGTAGCGATTAAAACTAAGCAGCTCAGAACCCTTTTCATTGCAGTAAACGTTGCCATCCGTTAATACACCGTCGACATTCATACCAAGAATTTTTATATGCTGCCATGTATCATTATTCATTAAATCCCCCAGATTCCATTTTTCTTCAATTATTCCACGGTTCGAATCTTTCGCAAGCTTCAGATCGAAAACGCTTGCCAAATATGCCGTCAATAAAGACTTCGCGAGTTTGCCGATCGCTTAACTTTTTTAATGTAAATTTCCAAAGCGGTATAAAAATAATGTCAATTTTGCGAGGTTTAATATTGAATTTGAGGTCAAACTGGTATTCAACATCTTTCCTGTTAAGAAGCTGGTTCAACACCCATTCAGTCAGTTTTTTATCCTTAATCGGTTGTGTTTCAAAGGTTACATAATCATCCAGGTCTTTGATTTCAATCGGATCGGACTCTTTCGGCGCACGTACGAATACAAGCCCTTTCTTTGATGCTAGACATATTTGCCCTTTGGTCGGGTGCATATAAATATTGTCTTTTACCGGGATTTCACGTCTGAAAAACAGAAATCCTTCCTTTTTAATGCCCTTAAATCCGCATTGCCAAAGTGGAAAATATTCTAGTTCACAGCCAGAGATTTCTTCATTTTTAATAATGAGCAACGATGTATCAATGTGTTTTTCAGCTTCCTGATACGCTTCAACTTCGCTTATCTGGTGTGTGGCAACAGTTATCTGTTCTAAAAGACCCAAATTTTGGTGAAATTTGTATTTCGTGCTGAAATATACGTTCTTTCTGCCTTCCTTCGACTTTTGAACTTGCCCTTCAGTTTCAAGCTCCTTGAGAATCTTAACAATCCGACGCTTTGGCATCTCAAGGTTTACAGCAAGCTCATCCTGCGTAAACGCCTGGACCGAATCAAATAGATATTCTTTAACAGCAGTTTTTTCGGTTTCCTGGTAATCGGAAGTTTTTCCTGATGATGTTTCATTAATATCAGCAAAATCTGATTCAAGCCCGTTTTCTTGGATGTCATTATCAGAAAATGTGCTTTCTGCGAGTTCAGATTCTTCAACTTCAGCAAATTTTTCAGCTTTTTCATCGATTCCTGATAAAGTTTCTTCCACGGGAATCAAGCTTGGTTTGAGTTCTTCGAAATATTCCTTTTGTTTATCCTGAACAACGTTTTCAAGATCGTTTTCGTCCAATGTTTTATGTTCGGAGTAAAGCCAGCGAATCTTGACTTGTTCGACATCTGACAGATTGTCAGGTGAGAGAACTATGAAGTTACCAGCTTTCAACGACGGCAGCTTCGAGATAATCGAGTCAGTTTTTGCACCTGCAAGTGCTTTTATCATCTGGTTGACTTTCTTGATATCCTGTTCAGTCATAAGCCGACCGAGAAAATACGTTGAAACCTGTGAAAGTGATCGATAATCGACATCACCGGGATTCTGAGTTGCAAGTACACAGCTTATTCCGTATTTCCGTGCCTGTTTGAACAACAAACGTAAAATGTCTCGCGATGCAGGTTTGCGAACAGGTGGAAGGAATGGGGAGATTTCATCGATGTAAAACATTGCCTGCAGATGTTTGCTGGGGTTTTTAAGCATCCAGTTGTACAGAGCTGTTGCAATCTGGGCGACGAAGAAATTCTTCTCCTCCTGTGTCGAGAGAGTATTCAGGTAAATCACGGAAATGCGCGTGGGTAGAGGTTTTCCATCTTCTGGGATGCGTTCAAGTCCGAGCAGCACTTCAATGTCAAGCGGAATCCCCTGGCTGAACAGCAATTTCCGTGAACCGATTGTCAGCGTCCGTAGTTTTCGGATAACTTCGTCGAATTTGTTACTGGGTAGAATGTCAATGGTTTCTCTCGCAAGTTCAGGCGGCATGTTCTTCAAGTACTTGATGAATTGGGCGATTGAGGAGATACTGTGGTCAGCATCGGAAATATGTGTGATTACTAGGTCGAAAAACGATGAAACATACTTCCCTTCATCCTTTTTCAGGTCATAGCCCAGCAAATCAGTGATACTTTGAGCAATTGCCGTGATTGCGCGTATTTTCTCGTTGGCATTGTCTTTTGGGAAATCAAATTTCAACGGATTCAAGTAAATTGGCGTTCCTGCTGAGGAAGTCGGTGTCCAGACAACAACCTCCGAATTCTCGATAAAAAGCTTCTGACGTTCAAGATCCCCTTTATGTTTCGTGATTTCTTCCATATTACCACGCATCATCAATGACGCAATATCACCCTGCGGATCAATTGCAATAATTGGTACGCCGCGCATGGCGAATTCCTCGCAAAGCATTTTCGCGGTTACCGTTTTACCCGAGCCTGACGACCCGATAATGGCACAATGTCGCAAAAAAGCGTCAAGAGGGAGCATACAGTTCTTGTCTAAGCTGATTCCATCATCATCAATCGGAAAAGCTAAAACTTCCTCATTCTCATTTATCGCTTTTTTCTCAGTGTTCTTAGTCATATTATCCTCATATTTTTAAACAATTATATGTCTGGAATATATTCTTTCAAGCTGCTAAGGTCGGAATCTGCTGGTAGAGACAGAATTTTGTTTCGCGCAGTCGCGCCAGAGACAATGTGTATACTAGTTTTTGCAATCCCAAGAGTTTTCGCGATAAGTTTCACAAGTGCTGCGTTCGCCTTCCCCTTTTCAGGTACTGCAGTTACAAGCACTTTCAGCATGCCGTTGTGCAAACCAATGATTTTATTATCACCTGATTTTGGTGTGATTCGCACATGCAGCAAAATGCATTCATTTTTTCTTTCAATCGGCATCGTTATAAACGCTCGCAAATTTTGAATATTATTCAAGTCTATCAATTTTGTGAGTATTTTCCCTAAATTATGTGCAATTTTCGACGGATGAACCATTCGGTCGAGAGCAGCAAGACGAAAAGGATGAATAACGGCATATTCATGCTGTATTCCGGGCTTCGCGAGTGTGCTTCATCATGTTTGAACGCATTTTGCAAAGCTTCAGGAAGTTTCTCAAGTGTTACTAGATTGAAATACTTACCCGTATTTCGAGCAGCAAGTTCCTTCAGATAACTCCTGTCAATTCCGATTTTGTAAAACTCCGACAGTTCCTGCCCAACGTTGAAAACACTTGTATCTCCGCCGATTTTAATACCCTCAACCAATGCTGAACACTGAATCTGATACTTGCCCATAAATTGCGGTAAAAACTGAGCAGAATATTGTCCCGGCATACCTGTCGGTCGAAAAACGAGCTCTACATCCTGTTTTTGCGGAGTTTTCACAGTCGCGACAATCTGCGCATTATCGACAAATTTATTCTGCTTGTCTTTTACAATCACTCGAATATCGAAGTTTGTGCCGGGTTCAAGCTTTTCTACGGGTAGCACAATCGTAACAGCATCGGTAACTGTTTCCTCTGTTGTTCCTGCAAGCCAGCGAATAAGTTGACCCCAAAACACCGTGAATAGAGTCTTTCCACCCTTTGAACCAAGCGAAAATGACCACGGTTTCCACGTTTCCAACAGTCCGTTGACAGCAATCTTACCGCCAGCAGTCTGCACAACAAGAACATGATGCAAATTTCCTTCTTTGTCCGAAGCTTTTATCAAACTTTCCGCTGCCGGTTTTATTCTACCGAATCCATTAAGCTTCTTAAACGAACGCAATTTGTCAGATTCCCTGAAATACGCAGGAATTCCTTTACAAATCGAGTTTAACAATCCTGCCCTTGAAATTTCGACGAAATATGGACCCGACGTCAGCAAAGATGTGTCCGATGGGAGTTCAACAGGCATAAGCTCCGCTAACGGTGAATCCACCCAGTTTCCGCTTAGTGAGTCTGAACCACCCAAAAATAATAAATTTCCGTGTCTGCGTTTGTCCTTGAGCGTAATCCCATCAATCACCCATGTTTTCAAAAGGTTCTGCTGATTTTCGGTTAAATCTGTCGGAAGCAAATCACCAAGAATAACAATGTCAAAATTTTCATATTCCACGAGTTTTTGTGGTAATCCCTTGCTCAGGTCAATTCCCTTGACAACCTTACCCAGTGCGGTGTACGAGCCGGAACCGTAATTTATCAGCGATGTGAGTTCAACATTTGGGTCAGCACTAAGAACGCTTACAATCCCCTTAAACTCGTACCTTGGGAAACCTTCAAGATACAGCACGCGAATTTTCGGATTATTCACGCGAAAGTCAATTTCCTTGCTGTTATTCGCAGTAATACTCTCAGCATCATCCACCGGCACACTAACAACATACAGTGTTCTGCCAACCTTCATCGGCTTTGCAAAAAGCGTCAATTCCGCGGTTTTACTATTATCCGTAAACTCAACCAGCCCTTCAATCGTCTCATCCTCAGACTTTAGAGTAACCGGAAGTGCTTTATATTTCTGAGCAAGTTTGTCTCCGCTGATTCTCACAAATACCTTGATTTCCGTCTTGTTTCCCGCAATTATTTGCCCTGAAGCTTCAGCATCAATTGCGATGTCCTGGAAAAATGGGTTCTCATCAGGTGTTGAACCAACACCAACGGTGAAAATGCTCGTACCCAGACGTTTATTAGTAAAAAAATCGGGAGAATTTTCTACACCATCCGAAAAAATGACAATCGCACTAACCTTGTCATCTCCTGACTTCTGCAAAATCTTTTGTGCTGATTGATTTATTTGTGTGTATTTGCCACCCGGAATGATACCTGATAGCTCTTTCATATTCTTAAGCTCATGAATGCTATCGAAAGAATTAAACGAATATGAACGTATGTTGAAACTGTCCTCTATTTTAGTTTTTATACCTGTTTCATCGATTCTGCGCACAACCGCTTGCAGTCGTTGAGAATTTCCGACAGAATCCTTGATGCCCATCGATTCCGAAGTGTCAAACATAAACAGAACGGTTCTGTCAAAGGATTCGCTGTCATTTAACTTGAGAACAGGTTGAAAAATCAGAATCAGCAGAAGCAATGCTGCCAGAAGCTTTGATGTGCTTATAATCCAGGCGTACATCCTCGGTAAAGTCCTAAATATTCTGCGATACGTAAAATAAAGCACCGATGCGACGATTAGTGTTACCGAAACAGCAATCCCAAGTTGCATCACTGAGGGTAATCTAGGCGCAAACAAGAAATCAATCTGCATCAATGCTCCTTTTCCACATGCATAAGGATTTTAACACAGTTTACGAAACTCAGTTCTCAAATTTGACACTTTTGTTTTCATAATCAACAAACCTGTCAAGCCAGATATCCTTTGATAATGGCAGATCCAAGCCGGTTGCATCCTTTAATGTGTTAAAAGAGAATTGCGCAAGCACCGCATCTTTTGAGTCCAAAAATGCAATCAGGTCATAATACTTGAAATTTATTGCGCGCACGAAATGAAACCTGCTGAAATATTGAAAAACAAGAGTCATTACCCAAACGACCATTAAAACATCGACAGCTACAAGGAAATAATGCTGAGAATTAATCAATAGAATAATATTCAACGCTGACAGAACGACTAAAAAGAACAAAAACATCGGGTAAAATCTGGAATTCGAAACTTGTATAAGCAGATAGATGATTGACACAAGCAGTAGTATCAGCGTTAAAGCAATCATCTCAAAACTTAAAATATTACTGTGCACAAAAACAAGCTCGCATAAAATCGCAATGAAATATAGGAGAATTATGCACCACAGCTTGAAACATTTTTCTTCTTTTTCTATTAATTTAACCAACGCTGATGTTTTTTTGATTCTGAAAATTGAATATTCCTCGCAATCTTTGATTCTTCCAAGCTGCTGTGTATCCTGCCAGAGATTGTCCGTGAAAAACTCCATTTCCCAAAGCGGCACAGCATTTTTAAGTTTTTCAGGGATAAAAACCACTGCAAATTCAAGACCTGCAAATGCTAGACTAAAGAATGCCGTGAAAAAATCACCTGTCGCTGCTAACAGGATGCTCGAAACGAGGGAAATCAATGGAATCCACTGCCAAGAAAGCGTCGAATTGTGATGCCACTTTCGAGAAGCGATGAAAAATTCGCCAAATAAAGCAGCAAAAATAGTTAAATAGATTATGGATGATATTTCGCTTAGTCGGCATAATTGCAGCAAAACAATCGGTTTGATGACAAGAATCAAGGTCAGCAAAAAGAAAAATCCACCGATTTTCTTCGACCCATTCAAAGCATTTTCGAATTCGATATATTTTAGCTCAAAATCGAAAAAATTCGGTTTTGCTGACTTTGGCAGAATCGGCGACTGCAATTCTCTTCGATTCAACATAATAAACCCAATTAACATTAATGAATATTATAAATATACAAATAAAGTGCAGTATAAAAAAAGAGCATTTGTTATATTAATATTCTGGTTAATGTTTTGTGCTGATATTCGGTTAATGGAGTGAAAAATGGCTGCTGATAGCCGGGTTCGCGAAATCATCGTCGGTGTTATGTTTTTCGTAGCATTGTTTCTGTTTCTAGGATTCGCAGTGATAATTGCAGGACAGGACCTTGGTTTTGGTGAAAAATCGCAGCAAGTACTTGTGCGATTCAAGAATACATATGGGATTGTTGAAGGAACACCTGTCAATCTCAATGGCAATAAGGTCGGTAAGGTTGTCGGCATGTTTAATAATATCGAGCTTGGTCGTGTGGACGTAGAATTGTCGATTAAAGCTGATGCGAAGCTGCACAGAGGTTCTACAATCGAGATTCAATCCTCGATTTTTGGAACGCGAACTGTCGAAATTACCGATAATCCAGCAAAAGAAAATATCAATAAATTCATCGATATGACAAAACCCATCGAAGGTTCAACCGTTCCGGATGTATTTCTCCAGTTCGGAAGGATTTCTGGAAAACTCGACGAGATGCTTGATAATGTCGATGAAATATTGGTTGAGATAAAAGGTGCTGTTAAATCCGTTAATACGCCGGAGTCCGGCATAATCGGTAAATTCGTCAGTGATCGTGAATTTGCCGACAAAGTTGATGATATGGTCTCGAAATTCTCGGATACAATCGTGGAATTCAAGTCAACCGCAGAAGAATTGACATCCGATTTGAAGCTGCTCAGACAGGGTGAAGGCGTTGTATCGCTTTTGATAAATGATCCGTCAGTTGCACAGGATGTCAGACAGGCGATAGCGGACGTTCGCACGATGACGAATAAGTTTACCGAAGTGGTCGAAGATGTTGGCAGTTTCACGAAGAAGATTGAGAATGAGGATGGCATTATTGGCTTGCTTGTCGGAAACGAGAAAGCAAAGGAAGATTTTGCGGTAATTTTGAATACTTTGCGCGAAGCATCGCCTGATATTGAGAAATCAATCGAGAATATCGAATCAATTTCCCGAAAAATTGACGTTGGGCAAGGGAGTATCGGCAAACTGATTAATGATGATGAATTGATGATTCAGATCGAAAGTGCGCTTGATTCTGCAGGACGCGCCATTGATGATATGCGCGAAACCCTTCCGATTACAACATTCACGTCAATATTATTCTCAGCATTTCAATAATGCAACCATGTATAATTTGATGTTTTATTCTGAAAACAGTTTCCATTTTGACCAAAATTGTTAACATGCATACTAACATTTAAGGAGTTGACAATGACAGAATATAATCACATGAAAAAACACGGTTTACATAGATTTGAAGATGATGAAGACGATGAAAATGGTGAGGAAGAAAAGAACGAGAAAAATGGTGCTGGTGATTTCATGTTGAAGAAGATTCTCGAAACCAGGACAATTGTAATTGCTCGTCCGGTTACAGATAAGCTTTATGAAAAAGTTCTAAACATGCTCATGTTGTTGGAAAGTGCAGACTCAGAAAAACCCATTAAAATCTTTGTGAACTCCCCCGGCGGAAGTGCTGACTCTGGTTTTGCAATCTTCGATGCAATGAAATTCGTAAAATGCCCGATTATTACGATCACTAACGGGATTTGCGCTAGTGCAGCAGTGATAATCTTCTTAGGTGGGGACAAAGACAAGAGATTTTCGCTTCCCAATGCACGTTTCCTGATTCATCAACCCTCAACGTTTGCTCAAGGGCAGGCGACGGATTTGGCGATAACAGCGAAGGAAATCCTGAAAATTCGGGAGCAGTATAACTCAATCGTTTCCGAAGCAACCGGAAAATCAATTGAGCAGATAACAGAAGATGCTGACCGAGATTTCTGGCTTTCCGCGACCGAAGCGGTCAAGTATGGTCTTGTAACAAAGGTTATCACAACTCAAGCAGAGCTTGCGTAAAAATTGAATTAATTATCTGAAAATACTTCGTAACCGATTTAATTATCTTCATCAGAATAAATCAGTTGAATGTGAATGGAAGTTTCTTGGGATAATCAGTCAAATGGGTACATTTTGGGATTGAATCAAGAAAGTATTTCCCATAATACTTGCTTGTAAGCCGTTTATCAAGCACGACAATAAGTCCTTTGTCATTGCGATGCCTGATGAGCCGACCAAATCCCTGTACAAATTTCAGCACCGCCAGTGGGATTGAAAATTCAAGGAAAGAATTCTTGCCTGTTTTCTCAAGCTGATCACTGCGTGCCTTGAAAAGCGGGTCGCTTGGGACGTCAAAAGGCAGCTTTGTAATGATAACTAGTCGCAGCGTATCGCCTTGCACATCTACTCCCTGCCAGAATGAATCCGTTCCGAACAATACTCCTCGTGATGTTGTTTTGAATTCATCAAGCAATTGTGAGCGAGGTGTGTCTGAATTTTGAATGAAAAGCTGATAATCCCCTTCCACAAGCGTTTCCCGCAAATCGTCATAAAGTTTGTTCATGAGTGAATAACTCGTGAAAAGGACGAATGCACCGCCCTGCGTCAGATTGATTGCCCGTAAGATGTTCTCCTTAAGGTTTTCTTCGTATTTTTCCTTTGCATATGGATCGACAAGATTGCGCGGAGTGATTAATATTGCATTTTCCTTAAAATTAAACGGTGACCCGAGTTTTTGCTCAACAACATCATTGATTTCAATCTCATCTTCACCTGCATTTTCCTCGGGCTCATAATTTATGCCAACTCTATCTTTGTAAAATATGAACGGATCATCAGTGCCTGTTGAGATTGTTGCGGAAGTCATGATAATAGAGTCCAGCGTGGAGAACAGGTATTTGCGAAGTATTGAGTTAACAAGCACAGGCGCAGCACTGAGGACGATTTTTTGATTTTTTCCAAGATCAATCCAGCGAATTATGTTGTCATTCTGCTCTTTAATGTACTCCAGAAAAGACGAAACCTGCATGAAACGCGAAGCAAAAGCTTTGATTTCGAGTGCTTTTTCGTCGTCATCTGCCAGCTCGGAGAAATCAGCGAGATTATGTGCGAACTCATTGAGAAATTCGGGATATTCATCGTCAATTTCAATATCACCTTCGATTGTCAGCGTTTTAGAATCACGAGCTTGTTTTTTTCTGGTTTTTTCTGCAAGAAAATCTCGCCAGGCATCAAAATATTTCAGAGTGCGCTCCTTGCACATGTTCAGAGCCATTATAAAATCGGACTTTATATCCCAGTCAACGAGCAAACCCTTGCGTTCACTTTTGTTGAGCAACCTGCTGAAAAGATAATCAAGATATGCTTCCCGCCCTTCGCCACCAAAATGATCGGTTGCGATTTTCTCAAGATTGTGCGCTTCGTCGAAGATGAGATTGTTGTATTCAGGAAGAAAGCTGTTACCTTCGATTCGCATTTTCAGATCCGAAAACAAAAGTGCATGATTCACAATAAGAATTTGTGCTTTATGCATTTCCTTACGTAATTTGTTGTAAAAACACGATTTATAAAACTCACACTTTCTACCCGGACATGAATCTTTATCAGCATTGACTGTTTCCCGAATTGTAGATGTAATTTGCCCCTGAAATTCCTCGAGGTCGCCAGTTTCGGTAACTTCAGCCCAGCTTGAAAGTTCGTCAAGCGTGATTTGATTGTCATTAGTGAAAAGCGATGCTGCTTGTATCCTTGCGCGTTTTAGCCGACGTTTGCAAAGATAATTTCCTCTGCCCTTTACCGCAATTGCTGTAAAATCGAAATCGAAAACTTCATCTTTCAGAAACGGAATATCTTTTTTCGCAAGTTGCTCCTGCAGATTCTTCGTATAAGTTGAAATGACAATGCGTCCGTTGACATTGTCCTCAGCGAAAACTGAAAACAATATTGCCGGCACGAGGTATGCAAAACTTTTTCCAATGCCCGTTCCTGCTTCGATGATTGAATGTTTTTTCGATGAAAGTGCTTTTGCGACGGTTTTCGCCATGTCAAGCTGCTGCGAGCGGTACTCAAAGTTGTCAAGCTTTTTACCGATAACACCGTCTTCACCGATAAATTCTTCCACGAGTTTCTGCAGTTCGTCAGGATTCATCGTTGCTCCTCGGTCGATTTATAGGCGGCTTATTCTTCAGACCTTTGATCTTAATAATTTCACGTGGAACGATATTATCGCCAGTAAAATCTTTCTGTTTGCGAATTTCGGATTCAAGTGCTTCAAGTAGATTTTTTGTATTCAAACCCGTTGCTGCTGAAATAGAAAAATTTAGCGAATTAAGCTTAGTCTTAAGAATTTCGACGTTTTCCTGTGCTTTTGGAATGTCAATTTTGTTGGCAGCAAGGATTTTTTGTTTCTCAGCGAGTTTTTCGGAGAACGCAGCCAGCTCATTGTCGATAATTTCTATGTTTTTGAGGATTTCCTCCGGTTTTTCCACGCTGAAATCCACAATGTGCAAAATTATACGAGTTCGCTCAATATGTTTGAGGAATCTGTCACCAAGCCCAATGCCTTTACTCGCGCCTTCGATGAGTCCTGGCAGGTCTGCAACCACAAAGCTTCTGTTGAGACCGAGTGAAACGATACCAAGCTGGGGTACAAGCGTGGTGAACGGATAATCTGCGATTTTGGGTGTCGCAGAGCTAAATTGTGCAAGGAGGGTTGATTTCCCAGCGTTCGGTAGTCCGACAAGCCCGACATCAGCAATGAGTTTAAGCTCAAGTTTCAGCGTCTTTTTTTCGCTTTTTCCTCCTGCGGTTGCCTCGTGTGGAGTCTGATTCAGCGCGGTTGCAAAGCATTTATTGCCCCTGCCGCCTTTGCCGCCGTTAGCAACAATCACAGTTTCTTCATGTTTTGTCAGGTCTCTGATAAGCAGGTTCGTTTCCTCATCATAAATCATTGTGCCGACAGGAACCTTAATTTCAATGCTTTTACCGTTTTTACCTGATTTCTGAGTCGAAGAACCGTCCTGCCCGTTTTTCGCCTTGAAAACCCGCCTGAGATGCACATCATATAGCGTAGCAAGATTTTCATCTGCAACGAATATGATATCACCACCCTTTCCACCATCACCACCGTCAGGACCACCTCTGGGTACAAACTTCTCACGTCGGAAAGATACACAGCCGTTGCCGCCTTTCCCCGAATGCACATCAATTATCGTTTCATCGAGAAAATACATAACTTATCTAACTTGCTTATCTGAAAAACGTTATAATAACATAATTAACTCTATTTACGGGATGAACATGTACAAAATTCGATATTTCATCATTATTCTTTGTGTTTTTATGCTGACGACCAGCGTGTTAAATGCTCAGGATACTTGCCCATGTGATCAGCATACATATGAGAATGAGCGGGAACAGATGCCGGAGTTAACCGAATTTCTCTCAGGAAAACGTTATATTCTGCCTGAGAGTGAGAGATATATTGGATTTTTAGTGCAAAAATACGATGCAACAATTCTGTTGAAGCTTCTGCAAAGCGAGCAGGTTGAAATAGCAGATTTTTCAAAGGATTTAACTGCTGACGAGATAGCATTTTTAAGCTGGCTTGTTGATTTTACCAAAAATCGTAAGTCAGGGAATGAAAATCATCTTATCCCGACTGAAATTGAGTATGATCTCGGAAATGATTGGCGGATGCGAGGAGCACAGAGTCAGCGACCGAATGACAAGGTTCAGGTTCAGTTTAAGGTGCGTAAAACCGAAGTTTTCAGACAAGTGATGGGCAGAATTCTTGGAATCAGCTCGGATGCAGTGATTTTGAATCCCGCTAATTTTACGCTTGAGTTTTTTAATGTGATTCAAAGTATTGAGTATGCAGATTTTGGAAAATTCAGTGAGTTTAAGGCGGAAATGTATTATGGTTTCGGCGAGGTGTTGACAATCACGGGTTTGAAGCATAACGCGTTTCGGGCGTATCTTCAAAGTGCGGAACTAACGCAGAATGATCGTCTGCATGAGATTTCTGTGATAGCAGCAAGGAGTATCAAGCAATCAATGCGCGCAGATTTTGATAAATTTGAGGATAAGTTTTTGCAGACCCAAAAGGAAGAAGCATTGAAATTCAATGCTGCATTTACTCTCTTTGCTCAAAAACAAATTGAATATAAGGATTTCGATGCTTTGAAGACAGCGTTTCTTGCGGATTTCAGCAAAGGCAGTACGATTTTATTGCTTTTACTCATAGGTGGTGTGATATTTGTGCTATTGATAATGATTTTTATTTCTCGAAAAAGCGGAGGATGAGCATAAATGCTTGATGTTCATGAAGCATCGGATTTTTTGGAATTATGCAGCAATTTCTCGCGCCAGCCCTTGGGTAGATATGTTTGTGGGAATATTTTACGTGCTTCCTCAAGTATTTCAAGCATTTGCTGTGGTGTGTAACGTTCGGAAATATGTATCAGAAACAGTTTTTTCGCTCCCGCTTTTTTCGCAATTTCAGCTGATTCCTGTGCAATATTATGATAATTCCGTTCTGCAAGTTGTATGTCAGCGTTTTTGTACATGCTTTCGCAGACAATGATTTTACAGCCCTGAATCATTTTGTGCAGGTTTACCGAAGTTTTCGAATCAAGCCGGAAATCCGTTAGATAAGCAATCGAATCACCAGATTTCTCAATGAGTAAAATATTTCTAAGATTTCCAACATTATGTTTAGAACCATTGATGATAATCTCTTCAGAATCTGGGATTTCGGGATTTTTTAAGGTTTGCAGCCAGCTTCCAGAGTTTAAATTTAGCTTGCCAAGCTTTTTCTCGTCGATTTTGGAGAACATTTTTTCACGAACACAAAATGAAAGCGTCGGTGTTTTATGGTTCATAATGACCGCATCGACTGAAAACGTTGGCATATCGAGAATTGTTTGGTCATATTCACGCTCTTCCACAAAATGCCTGTGTTCAAAGAGTTCGTGCTTCTCAAACTTGTATGTTTTCAGGGTTTTATCACAACATTCAGTGACAAACCAGGTGCATTCAGGTTGCTCAAGATTCCATGTGAAACCCCTGAATCTGTTATGAATTACGTCAACAGTTCCGCATGGCACGAAAATATGAACGGGTTCACTTCGGTGATACGCCCGACGGAAGTAATAATCGAAGCCTGCGACATGGTCCATGTGAAAATGTGAAAAAAATATGTAATCAATCCCTCGAAGCTGAGAAATGCTGATTTTGTCCAAACAACCTTCACCACAGTCAAACAAAAGTTTTTCAACCGATGAACCTGTGTCAATGTGCAAAAATAAACAATTGTCAAAGCCCTGTCGTCCAAGAATCTGAAAATCAACGCTCATTCCGCATCCTTCATGATTTTGTATAAATTGATGATACTTGAGATATTATGCTGAACATAATCAATTCTGATGCTGTAATCCGTCGGACCACGCTGAAATCCTCCAACAACTCGCTCTGGCACTGCAAAAAACAGAACATTTTCAGGACGAAACTGAGTTCTTAGCTGAAAAAGTATGCTCATTTTAACCGCAAAAAGAGCTTCCTTCGCTTCGTCTTTAAGATTAAAATCCTTGAAAAGTCGATATGCTGCCAAAATCCCCTCGCTGCGTGTCGCGGTTGGCGTCGACCTCGGATTCTCATAATAACTTCCTATGATTTCAGGTTTTTTCGGGTCATTATTCATCGATAACAGCATGGATTTAACGATTCTCTTGCTTTTTTCCAAAAATTCAGGATGCTGTTCCTGCCGATGTATTTCATTCAATGCATACAATAGCCAGTGGTCGTGGTACGTGTCCTCAATCGATGTATCCTTGTCTCGAATGTTTACAATATATTTTGCGCCTGCAACCGCTGTTTTCACTAAGCTTTCATCCTTTGTCAGCGCGTAAATCCGCATTATTCCAAGCAATGCTTCGCCCGGATAATAAGCACACGGAATATCAATAATTTCACGTGATGAGTAAATTTGCTTATGAAGTTTAAACTTCCCGTTTTTTTGCTGAATGTGTTGAAACCATTTCCCGATCTTTTTCAAAATATCAAGATATTCATTATCACCAGTTTGCTCAATGTATTTCGACAACGCAATTGCTGCAAGGCCGTTTCCGCCAAGCTTCAGAACGTCATCTTCAACAATGCAGACCGTATCTTCCGTATAATCCTTCATCTGTCTTATCGCATAATCAAGTGCTTTTTTCGTCGATTTCAGCAACTCCTTATCCTTTGTCTGCTCGTAAACCTCAAGCATAGAGTAAACTGTGCCGCAATGCCTGAGAATGTTGTAACTCCTTGAAATTCCGTTTTTTCCGGGATAATATATATAAACAAAGCGACCGTCACTGCGAACCATTCTTTTTAGATAATCACCAGCTATTTCGTACGCATAAACCAGGTCATCGGTTTTTAGTTTCGTAAAATGCTGAAACCCTTTCAAAATACCAATAACCTGCTTACCCTCGGTATAAAAGCTTTCAATTTCAATCTTCTTAGCATCAAATGTCTTCAGATTCTTGATGTATGCAATGTTCTTAGTGAATTGGGGTTGCGTTTTCAAGTATTCAAAGAATATATCGGTATCAATCATATCATCATCGTTGATGAGATTCTGAGAAATAAGCTCTTCAGGCAGAAAATACATGCAGAATTCATCTTTAAACAATCCAAGACAAAAATATTCCGTTAGGAAATCAATTTTAAATCTAGAGTCAAATCTCTTGATTTCGTCTTCGCTGATGATGAAATCCGCTCGCAATGTGAATTTGCAATCAATAGGCAGCTCAAGCGAGTTGCGGTCGTTGATTGCAGTCGGTTTGCCGTTTACAAACTCATAAAAAGATTTTTTCGCAGTTTGGTTGTTGATTGATACTGTCAGAATCACTTTTAACTGTTGTTTAAGTGAAGTTACAGCATTGGGGACAGATTTTTGGTCAAACTTATCCGTCTTGAGAAAATCGTATATAATTTTGGTCAAAATTTCAAAATCAGCACTTGATAAATCTGAAATACTCGTTGTAACTTCAGAAGTTTTTGTCTGCACAGTCTCGCTGACATCAGTTTTGTCAAATGCACAGGACGTTTGGCAGGACAGCATAAACGTGCAGAAAGTGGCAATCAGATAAGCAATAAATAATTTATATTTCCGGTTGTTATTCATTTTAATCCTTACTTTTATTTTCAGACATTTTTGAGTATATCCGGTAATTCAGCAAGAGTCTCAATAATAAAATCCGCATTGTCACAGTCATATTCTTGCCGATTGTTTGTTATAAAACACGTGAAGCAACCAGCTTTTAGCCCTGCAATAATATCATATTTGAAGTCACCAATCATTAGGGTTTCGTCCGGCGATGCATCAAGCAACTTCAGTGCTTTCAAAACTGCATCCGGCTTGGGTTTGTAGGGTGAATCCTCTCTGGAAATAAGCACATCAGCTGAAAATCCAAGAAAATCAAGTGTTATTTTGGCACTTTTCCGCGAATTTCGAGTCAGAATCCCGATTTTGTAATCTCTATTTTTAATAAACTCCATTAACTCCTGATAACCTGAGTTTGGAACGGTGTTCTCAGCAGCATCAAGCTCGTGTTTATCGAGAATCGCATAAAGTTCACTCCGTTTAACAGGATTATCAACAGTATCAATATATTCAAGGATACTTATCCCGTCTGGCACATCCATTTCAGCTTTCATTGCCTTAAAATCCAGCTTCGGCTTGGTTAATGTACCATCCATATCGAATAACAGACAATTTATCCCGAAAAGCAAACTTTCCTCCGAAAATTTGAAAATTATCCCAAAATTTAACTTTGTTACAATAAATATTGTATTACAAAAAGAAACCGCCAACAAAGTCAGCGGTTTGGAGAGGGAAGTTACAACGAATTAACGTTGCACCATTATTACGTAAATAAAAATATTGTGTTTGACCTATTTTAATCCATTTTTCCATTTCACAAGTTGGCTTAAGTAATCTTTGAATTTATCGGAAGTCTGTTGAATTAACTTTGAAATTCTGTCCTTGCTGCGACCCAATTCCTGCGAATTAAAATCGATATATCTTAGCTCAATGGCGGATAAATCAGTTCGTGAAAGTTTTTGGTCGCGCATTTTTTTCTCGATTTCGCTTCTTTTTACCGAAATTTTTACCAATCTTGTGTCAAGTTCCCCTCGGATTGTTGCAAGGTTTTTAATAGATTCGGTAACCTCGCCAACATAACCTATAAACTGACTGCGATAAAGCTCAGCATATCCGAGAATCACAAGTGGATCATCCTTGAACTCCACTAAAAGTATTTCAATCCATTCCTGCGCTTTGAGATGCAGTTGCAGGTCTTCTTTCAGGAGATAGTACATTTTCCAGATATTGCTCGGATCACGTGGATTTTCCTGAATTTTATTGGTTAAGTCGATGAATTTTGTGATTTTTGTATCGAAGCTGCTAAGCCAACCTTTGATACTCGCCAGTCGTGTTGCTCTTTCGTCCTTAAACTCAGTAAAAGTCTTTTTTTCTTCGGTCGTTAAATATGATTTAACAAGTGATTTCATTTCTTTTTCGATTTTTTTCGCAATTTTAGCGTTCCATTCCTCGCCATCGAAAATATCGACAATTCGCATATAAACATACATCACAAGTGCTTCGCCATTTGCATTTTTAGGAGAATTTATATCACCCAGGATTACGCTAAGCTCGGATTTAACTTTGCTCCACTGTTCAAGCATGAAATAAATCGTTGCACTATAATAATTTGCTTCGACTTTATCAAGAATACTCAAGACTTTCGGGACATCACCTGTGTTTATTGATTTCAGATATTTTTTTCTATATTCTTCGCGAATTTCCGTATATTTTTTCCAGATTTTCGCGTTTTCTTCAGTTTTCTTTTTTGATAATTCAGATTTCTTTTGTTCTTCAACCTCTTTTTTTTCTGCGGTTGCCGTTTCTTTTTCTGTTTTATCTATATCCTGTTTATTTGGGAAAAATTGAGCATATGCAGGTACGACTGCAACAATTATGAGAAACGAAGCTGCAATCAACATCTCAAGTATAATTTTCATTGTTTCTCCGATGCAATTTTATCATAAAATATGACACGTTTAGTTAATAATACATACAGTATATTTTATGAAAATACGCAATCATATTAAACAATCTTCTGATTAACATTCGTAATGATTCCAGGTGTTGTTTAGCTTTTTTTCGAAGCTTTGCGTTTTTCTTCGAGTTCTTCCTTGCCGACGAGTTCCCAGAGAACAAGCTGAGCATCGTCACCCTGTCTTTTCTTCGGAAGCCGTAGAATTCGCGTGTAACCGCCGGGTCTGTCAACGAATCTTTCGCCAAGATCGTCAAACAGCTTTTGGATGATTGTGCGGATACGTTCTTTCGGTGTGAGAATCGGATCGCCGTCCTTGTCAAACAACTTCTGCTTGCCAAGCCGTGAAATGATAATTCTGATGTAATGTAGCTTTGTAAGATTCGCTTTTTCCTTTTGTTCCGGTGTGCTTGCATCACGCTCAGCGATGAATGCCTTTTTTGCCATGGTGATGATTTTTTCCGCTTTTGGACGGTACTCTTTCGCTTTTGTGATCGTTGTTACGATTCGCTCATGTGTCAGAAGCTGGTTGATTAAATTCTTCTCAATCGCTTTACGATGCCCCATGTGTGAGCCGATTTTTCTTCCTCTGACCTTATGCCGCATATTTTTCTCCTTATATTGTGTCGATCGGGAACTGATGGGATTACGACTTCCCATAAGCCGCGCGACAGAAAAACAAAGATTTTAACTGGTGGCAGTCCTTTTACAACTTCTTTTTATTGAAATATCCACAAATTGCATCGTTTTTCTATATCAACATCGGCTAGCCGAAAGGTCGGCGATGATAAATATACCATTCGAAGAAAATCAGTAAAAAAGCGACAATGAGCATATATTGCCAGTATTCTCGCGTGCTTTTCAGTTCTTCAGTGCGAACTTTTCCTGAATCACCCTTAAAACTTAGATTCTCTCGTGGTGTGATGCTGCTTTCATCCAAATTTAACAAGGCAACAGCTAGTTCTTTTGATTTGTTACCAATAGCGAGATTGTAAACACCTGATTCATTCAATTGTCCAAGATGCCAGTATCCGTCATTTCCCAAAATAACATTTTTCTGCTCACTACGAGGTGAAATCAATTTTGTGCTGGCATCCTCAACTCCCGCAAATATCGAGCAGGTTTCACCGGTTCTGTAAACGAATTTATCTTGTCCTTCTTCGGTTCTGGTGAGATAATTTATGACATTACCAAAAAAAAGCGGAAACGAATCCTGCCAGGGCCAAGTGCTGTCATAAACATCAAAGCCGAACACCACAATTTTCAACCCTCTCTGCGTATAAAGAGCGACAAGCGGTGTTTCCTCGCTATCAATGATGATTTTAGCACTCGTTGGAATTGTCAGTTTTGGTGCTTTTTTGATGAAAACGTTGGTAAAATCGATGTAATTGAGCAGCGGATGCTGTGTCGGCGGCTTCGGTTCAGGTGCATTAACAAGTTCTTCTATGTTTAGAGACCAATTAGAAAGCGGCGGTACAGCACCCATAAACACATGATTGCCCGGCTTCATCTGTTCAGGTGAGCACATATCAAAGATGACAAGGTCATAATTATTCGAGTTATTGTCATAAAGTTTTAAGCCGTTGTCGACATCAACAGATTCAGCTTGTACAGATATTTCGTGAAAAGCAGATGATGCAACACTGAGAAGTCCCGTCATAAAATCGTTACCATTCGAAATCAATAAAATTCTTACTTTTCGTGGTTTTGGCAAAATTATTTTCGCCCGATTATCAAGCATAAACTGATCGATTCTCAGAATATTCGCTTCAACAATACCTGAAATCATGCGGCTGTCCGAAATAGTGAAAAATTCTTCTTTGCCCGAACCAAGCTTAAATTTTTTCCCGTCAATGAGTTTATCCTCGTGTTTAATCTCCAAAATCCCTTCCGCAACCTCGTTACCAGCGTTGAAAACAGTAATTGTCAAGTCATATTGACTGCGAGACGTTGGGCTTATGCGTGCTGCGATGTTTGTTATGCCCACATTGTCGAATTCCTTGCCTATTCTCACAAAGCGCAGATTCATCTTGTTAAAACGTATGGGAATCTCTGCAGGTTGAAATCTTCCGTCGCTGACGATTGAAATCTCAACGTTTTCGTGCTTTAACGACAAAGATTCCGCAAGATTCAATGCTTCTGAGATGTTCGTCGGATTATCCGTCGGTTTTACTTGGTCGAGAGAATCGAGAAATTTACTTTTCTCTGCGGTAAATGGCACAGCAAGATGCGCACTTATATCGAAAGTAATTAGCGCAATTAATTCATCGTGCTCAATGCCAGCGATTGCATTTCTAATTTTCTTGCGACTTATCTCAAATCGAGACTTGTCGAATTCTCGTTCAACTGTTTTCATGCTTGCGGAAATATCAAGAAGAAAGATTTTGCGGTTTCCAATGGATTTCTCGACGTCATTTGCAGGTCTTGCAAGGGCAAGCGTAAGAAAAATCAGAATCAGCAACTGGATAAAAAGTAACAACGAGCGTTTAAGACGCTGAAATGGTGCATTAACGCGCATATCTTCAATCGTTTTTTCCCAAAGCAGAGTTGAGCTGACATATCTCGGTGTGCGCTTAAGCTTCAAAAAATAAAGCACAATTATCGGAATTGCGATAGACAAAAGCCAGAGATAATTAGGAGCTATCAATTTCATATTTTCTCGTTTACTTATTTAAATCTTTCTGCATTTGCCAAATTTCTTTGTTGTACTGATATTTTTTTCGTGCCTTTGCCAACACTTCCTTTGCAAGTTCTTTTTTTGCTTGAGCAATGTGCATTTTAGCTTTGAGAATCATAACATCAGCATCATCTTGAAAATTCTTTTCGAGAATATTCATTGTTTTTCGTGCTTCAGAATTTTTTTCCAAGAGAATCATCGCTTCAA
>CAYZQB010000013.1:19886-30483 GCA_964480395.1 uncultured Planctomycetia bacterium | reverse complement strand
CAAGAGATATTTGACCTATTGACAGTGCTGTAAACTAAAACCAGCAATGCTGGGGCAAGTAAACTTGCATTTACTACATTATTGGCAATAGGACTCAAGAGATATTTGACCTATTGACAGTGCTGTAAACTAAAACCAGCAATGCTGGGGTAGGAAAACCTAAATTTTCTTACATCACTGGAAACATGACCCAAAAGTTATAAAAACTAACCGAACTTGATTTGCTCTTGTATATTAACATGTTGAAAATAATTGAAATATATGTAAAGTTTACGAAAATAAGTTAAGCAAACATTTCATCGCGTTTATGGAGCAAACAGTGGCAGACAAGCTGAAACATAGAATGGCACAATTATATCTCGCATTGTTTGCAGGTGTTCTGGTTCCCGGTGGTGCATATTTCGTACGCGGCAAAATTCTGAAGGGTATTTTGGTTTGTTTTGCAGTGCTTGCATCCTTTTTCATAGGATTAATTATCACTCAAAATTATGCGTTTACCGCGCAAACGCTTGAACGTCATCCCGTGATGTATTATCTGCAGTATCTTGTTGGCGCACCTTCGATTGCATCCACGTACATGAGTCCGCATATTATGGTAACTCAGCCTTTTGTTGATACAAAGTTTTATGAAATAGGCATACTTTATCTGGCAGTTGCAGGTTTGCTCAACGTGCTTGCATATATTCATGCAATAACAGGCATAATTTCACCAAAAAAGAAAACTATAAAAGCTGAAGATAATACATCTGTTGAAGGATCAGCAATTTTAAACAATCTTAAATCCGTAAAATCGGTGATTATTTATCTTGGGTGTTTTGCAGTTGTAATAACGGGCATGATTGTGTTTATCAAAAGCATTCTCATTAACTCATACATTGGGCATTTTTTTGTAATCTGTGCGTTCGTAAGCGTTGTAACAGCATCATTACGTAAGGATAAACCTTTGGAGACAGGGTTTGAGATTGTGCATTCATTTCTCATACTTTCTGCGGGGATAATAATTTTCGCATTTTTCCTGTATTTTTTACAGCAACCTGAGCTGATTTACGGCTAATATTGAATTTCAATTTTAAAAACCTGAGTTTACCTTGCAACTTCAACGATTCTGGTCTCGCGAATGAGTGTAACCCTGATTTCACCAGGGTAAGTAAGCTCTTCCTCGATTTGCTTCGCTATTTTGCGTGAAATTATTATTGCCATGTCATCTGAAACACTTCCCGGATCAACAACAACTCGCAGCTCGCGTCCTGCTTGAATCGCATATGCATTCTCGACGCCATCGAATCCAAGAGCAACTTCTTCAAGCCGTTCAAGTCGTTTGATGTATCTGTCCCATGTTTCACGCCTTGCGCCGGGTCTTGCTGCTGATATCGCATCAGCGGAAGCGGTTATCACGGAATAAATATATTTTGCGTCCTGTGTAGTATGATGTTTTAAGATTGATTCAATAACTTCAGGTGCTTCACGATAACGCTTGGCAACTTCTGCGCCAAGTTCCGGATGTCCACCTTCCTGCTCTTGGTCAATTGCTTTACCGATATCATGCAGCAAACCGCAGCGCTTGGCAAGTTTCACGTTCAGCCCAAGTTCTCCTGCAATCATTCCGGAGAGATGAGAGACCTCAATGGAATGCAACAGAACATTCTGTCCGTATGAGGTTCTGTACATCAAACGACCGAGTAAAAGCTGAATCTGCGGGTGAATACCGTGAACGCTGGTTTCGAACATCACGTTTTTACCGCGCTCAGCAATTTCTTTCTCGATTTCTTTTCGAGTTACGCGAACAACTTCTTCGATATGTGAGGGATGAATGCGTCCATCGAAAATCAGTTTTTCCATTGCTTTTCTGGCAATTTCACGTCTGACCGAATCGAATGCAGAAACGACGACAATCCCCGGAGTATCATCAACAATGACATCAACTCCTGTAACCTTCTCAAATGTCCGAATATTTCTGCCGTCACGTCCGATAATCCTGCCTTTCATATCATCCTGAGGCAGATCTATCGTCGAGGTTGTACTTTCGGTGGTTTGCTCGGTTGCGAGTCTTTGCAGACTTGTGAACAGAAGTTCTTTTGTCAATTTTTCATGACTCTCACGCACACGCTCTTGCACCCGTGTTATCAAGTGTGCTTCTTCATCACGCATTTCGTCTCGCATCTGATTAAGTACGATTGTTTTTGCTTCTTCTTCGTTGAGTTTGCTAATCTCCATGATTTTTTTGGTTTGTAGTTCAATTAAGGCATTCAGCTCATCTTTTTTCTGTATGAGACTTTTTTCTTTATCTGCAAAAGATTGCTCACGCCGTTCAATGTTTTTCTCTTTTTGCTCAATCAAATCCGTTTTGCGGTCAAGAGAATCCTCGCGTTTTGTAAGTCTTCTTTCCAATTCCTTCATTTCACTGCGAGATTCCTGTATATTTTTCTCGAAATCTTCCCGCTTCGTAAGAATTTCTTCCTTGATTGAAACCTGAGCTTCTTGTTTCAAGAGTTGAGCATCTCTTTCTGCTTCATTCCGAATTTTTTGGGATTCGCTGAGTGCTGATTTTTTTTTACTTTTTAGTATAAGGTAAAAAACAACTGTTCCGATGAACGAACCTACGATAAATGCTGTTGCAAAGATTCCGATTATCTCCAACTGAGTCAAATCAGAGAAGATATTCTCGGTTTTTGCTGCTAGAATTTGGGCATGAAATATATACAATTCAATCATTTAGTGGAACTCCTTTCCGTTCACAAGCATAAACTCTGAATAATGCGCAATAGCACATATTCAAAAGGAGTCCATTGATTCTGCAAAGAAATCGACAGGAACATTTATGTCGAAAATCTCATTTTTCACAGCATTATTGAAGTTATGTCAAGTAATCGTATCAAATGCCGCTAATTTTGGCATCCTAGATGCTTTTCTTTACAGCATGGTCAATAGGTTAACCATTTCCAAGACTTCTAAGGTCATTCAATTCCTATCATCAATGCAGTCAAAAAAGGCAAAAAGTTTGCACTACAATTTTTTATGCTTTAACTTTGTAACATTATTGCTACCAAGTAAATGCAATTTTATCACGCAGAATTTATGGACTCAGGCATGTCCATTAGTTTCAAATCGGTGATGATAAAGAAAAAAACACCAATTCGTAAAAAAAGGGCAAAACCTGCTAAATGTAATACTATACGATAAATTCACACCGTCAATAAATTTGTGTACGTATGAATTAGAATTTAGCAATTTTAATTTATTATTGGGGAATTTTGATAAAACATTTGTTTTATTTTGGTTCTGCATTTACAAAACCTGCGTTCCCTCAAATGTTGCATTACTCTAATGCGATAAGGGAGAAAAACAATTTATCCAATAAATTCAACATCATTTTCTGTTGGTTTCTGTTTTGAATCCGGTGTTTTTTTGTTTTTCTTTTGTTTTGGATCATTTATTCTTGGTTTAGTTGGTCTTTCTTTCCGTTTGCGCGATTTTGTGGTGCTTTTAGATAAATATTCCTTCAGCAATACAATCTCAAAGTTTTTAAGCCGTTTATACTCACCACGTTCAATATCTTCAATACTCAGAGGACCGACTTTTGTTCTTGTGATTCTTGACACAGGATGCCCGAGTTTCTTGAAAACCTCACGCAGATGCTCAGTGGGCTTATTGTCGATAACAACTTCTATCAGTGTAAATTCTTTTTTACGTTTTTTAACCTTCACACGATTTATGTGCATTTTCCCATCGCTGAGCCAGACACCCTTTTCAAGCTGAATGACGCTTTCCTTCTCAAAATTTCCGCGAACGTGAATTTGATATGTTTTTTCCAGCAGAAAACTTGGATGTGTCATCATGTTAATTAATTCACCGTCGTTTGTGATAACAAGTGCACCCTCACTTTTCCTGTCAAGCCGTCCTACAGAATTCAACGATTTATCAACTGGAAGAAGTGTCCAGATTGTGCTTTTGGCATCATCAGGATTAATCGGTTTTGTTGTTTTCAACCCCTCAGGCTTGTTGAACAAGTAATATTTATATTTTGGGAAATGTATGGGTTCACCATCGACGGATATTTCATCTTGTGCCGGATTTGCTTTTATTCCGAAATCCACAACTACTTCACCGTTAAGGGATATTCGACCTTCAGTTATCATCTTTTCGGCTTCTCGTCTGGACGCAACACCAGCACGAGATATGATACGCTGAAGCCGCATATCATCTTCCCTAAAATCCTTAGCCACTGGAGATTTTTTTCTTTTCTTCATCTGCAGACTTTCTGCTTGGTAGGACAGGCATCCTTGCCTGTCAACGCTGTCCTTTTCACTCAAAAACCGAATTATTTTTTCATAATAATTAAAAACTTCGTTTTTTATGGTTTTTTCGTGGAAGCTGTGGAAAAAAATTTCTTTTTCCTTCGCTTTCTCTACACTCGATTTATTGACATGATAAGATATTCGTTAATTTTTAATACAGAATTCTGCGAGTGCTTCATGAAATATGCAATTAAATTCATCGCAAAATACAAAATCCTGATTATTGTTTTACTTATTTGCCTGTCATTGGATTTATTCACTAAATGGTATGTTTTCAATAATTTACTCGGAATAACATCGGATGAAATTGATTCCGCAGTTGAAAAAGCGGAAAAAGCTCAAGCGATTGACCCGAAGGATAGAACCAATTTCGAACCCAATAGATATTTGGATATAAAACGTGTTGAGCTTATCGAAGAACACGTGTTTTTCTCATCTGTGCTTAATCCAGGTGCATTCAGCGGATTTTTAGGTGGCAATAGACCGATTCTTATCGCACTGTCGATAATTGCGGTTTTGGTGCTGCTCTGGATATTTTTTCAAGCTACCAAAATTACTTATGTAACACAATTTCTGGGTGGCATAATTTTGGCTGGTGCGCTTGGAAATTTCTACGACAGAATTGTGTACAAAGTTGTTAGAGATTTTGTGGATTGCCGGATTCCATCTCTTCCTGAAATAAAGTTTTTCAATCCATGGAACACATTTAATCTTGCAGATACATTTATTTCTGTGGGTGTATTGACATTAACTTTTATACTCATTTTTATAAAACCGGAGAAAGACAAAACACTCGATTATGATGTTGCTGAGAAGCTGAGCGACACTGCTCCAATCGATGCAAATTATTACGTTGTTTTCCCTAAAATAATAAGTATTAATTCGCCTGAAATCACTTCAGAACTTGCGAAAATAATGAAACTACCTAAGTTCGATGTCAAGCGTTTATGTAGGAAACACAAGGGCTTTTTTGATAAAACTTTCAATCTTGAAACTGCAGAGAAAATCACAGAATTATTACGCAAAACGATTAACGGGATTGAAATTATTCACATTGATAAATTTTCAAAGCTCCCACGATATAAGGAAATCTTCAATGTTGAGGGGCTTCCAGACGGGCTTATGATTGATAAACACAAATCAATGGGTTTGAAGCCGATTCCCTGGAAAGATGTACTTTATATTGACCTTGCTGTTGTTGCTGGCAGGAAAGATCCGGTTATTTCACTTATCAATGAAACTATCGCGAATTCACAGATACTTCAGATGAAAGATTTATCACGTGATGAAAAGAGTAAAATATTGACCAATCTTCTGAAAGATGTCGATAAAATCACGCTTTGGAATGAATTCCTGCGAAAACAAATGGACATTATGAATGCTGAGGAGCTGAAGGAACAAAAAGACAATCTGCCCGTTGTACTTGTCAATATTTTCTGCAAAAACGGAATTCGACTGCGACTGAGCTCGAATCTTCTTATTCCGTCGAATCTTCCTCAATCTCGAACACCTAATCCACTTGTAAATGCGCAGATTATTCTCGATCAGATTATACGATTTATTGATGTTAGCAAAATCAGTGAAAGCACACTTGCTTTTCTGAATAAACACGCAAATGATGCTGGTGTAACCGTTTACAATGCACAAATAGTTGAAAACATGGTTTTTCAAAATGAGTTGGACTACGAAAACTTTCTCCGCTGGATCATCAACACTAGAAAAAAACAAGTTTTGAGTACGAATACAGATTCTGAAACCAGCATAGACCAATAAATTATGTTGATTTTATACTACCTTTGGATTTTGCCAGTCGAGCCCGGCTGTATAGGTGGTGGTTTTTTGTCTCGGCAGAGTTTCATGCCATGTTCGGGTAATTTCAACTCTTTTCGGATAATTTCGAAAATCATGTCCCGTAGTACTGAAAATTCGACTTCTTTTTCGGACAGATTGAGTTTTATCTGTGCCGCTGCCATCCCCTGATGTCCACCGCCGTTACCTTTGTTTTTCACAATCTTTTTAACAAGTTTTCCAGCATGACCGTCAAGTGCATTGCAGCGTACAGCAAGGCGTAGCTCACTCTCGAAATATCCCATGACAATGACCCAGTTAACATTCTCATATTGCAGCATGAGATCCGCCACAAGTGGTGCCATATCAGAATTAAGCATGAGTTCCATGTCAACAATTGTTGTATTGTCGTAAACCATTGCATTTTCGAGTGCTTTTACCAAATCAATATAATATTCGCGAGGTAACGCCGGTTTCTCAATTTGCACCAGAATATCCGACCTCATTATCGGAAATAGTATCTTATGTGCTTCAATGTCCCATTTCGTAGTATGTCGCGAAAAATCCATCGTATCCGTCTTTATTCCGTAAAATAGGGCGGTTGCAAGTGCTTCGGAAATCTCAAAGTCTGCAGCTTCAAGATAATGAGTAATTATTGTCGAACTTGAGCCGATATTCGACCGAAGTTCCTGAAAATAATTTACTTCACCCGTCGAAACTGAGGGATGATGATCGAAAACTGCAATAATTTCAACAGGTTCCGGAAGCGTGTGATAATTCGCTTCCGGTTGAGTATCAACAAGTATCACACTGTCAAAAATCGATGAATCCGCGATAAGCTGCATCGAGTAAATGGGAATATTCAGATTCATTATCATCAGCTTGTTCTCGGTTCTACCGATGATTCCGCCGTGACCGATACGAACATCCTTGCCGTATTTCTCCGAAATCAGCTTATACAAGCCGAATGCACTGCCAATCGCATCAGGATCGGGGTTATCATGCGTTAGAATCAGGATTTTTTCATATGCGGAAATAACAGCTTCAAATTCCGCTAGACGAACAGGTTCGAATAATTCGAGTTTATTATTTACAGAATTTTTATTTTCGTCGCTGCTATTTCCCGGAGATTTCATATTTTTCGAGTTTTCCATATTTTAATCGCAATATTCGGCATCAATCATACAAAATTCAGCAAATAATACTATATATTACTTTTCAAATGATATTTGGATTTATTGCCAATGCTTAAGAAACTAACTGAGGATTTAATCGATAGAGGTGAAATTACTGCAAGTGGCATGGGATCAGCAGCGGCATCAGCGATGATTTCCTATGTTTACCACACATTTTACAAGTCCGAGTTTAATTTCTCCTCAATTATCTGGATTCATGAAAACCTGAGCGATGCTGAAGATGCGCAGATAAACCTTCGTTATTTTCTTCAAAATCCGGTTTGTCAGAAAGAAATGACGGCAAAAAAATCAATTCCCGATGTTCACTTGTTTCAGCCTTTGCCATCTCTGCCAACGCCCACAGAACCAGTGCCGATTGATATTCTGTCGCACCGATTAAAAGCAATTCAGGCACTTTTGAAAATCGAATCAGATGTGCCACCTGTGATAATTGCAACAGCAGCATCATTTAACGAACCACTCACACCGATAAATGATATCCGAAACGGATTTATTCGATTTCATGTTGGAGAAATTCTTGAGCCAGCCATGCTTCTGGAAAAACTTTTCGACCTTGGTTACAGAAGCGTTTTCGACGTTGACAAACCGGGGCAATTCAAGCGAATTACAGGTGGAATCCTCGATTTTTTTCCGTATGCAAGCGAATATCCGCTTAGAATCGAGTTTTTCGATGATGAAATCGAATCTATAAGGTATTTCAATCCGAACACGCAAGTAAGTTTTGCATCAAAAACCAATGTGTCAATACTGCTTACTAACGATCCCGGTGCAATCCCGAACCTCGAAGGCGGAAAACTCCCACCTTGCCAGAGTTTTTTCAGGTTTATCGGTGAAAATGCATTGATTATTCATCCGGGTATTAAACACTTAACGCTTGCATATGCTGAAATCAGGAAAAGCTGGTGGCGACGTGCTGGTGAAAAATCCCAGAAGACATTGCTCGAACGTTTCAACGAGTGTAAGAGAATTCAGCTTACCCAGTTTCCAGCTAGATTATCGCATGATTTCAAAGAACAAAAATTATTGGAATTGATCGATTCTGACATTAAAGTTTCACTGAAAAATCTCGAAAAACAGGCGCAAAACGGATTTGACACTCGAATTATCGCATCTTCTGATGCTGATGTTGAGCGGATTAGCGAACTGATTAATAGCGAGTTAAAAACCAGCAAGATTATTGTGCATCAGGGAGATATTATCGAGGGTTTCCACCTGTTAGCACCTGCAATTATCAGCGTTCCATATTTTGCACTTGCTAGAAAAAAACGAATAAAAGCATCGTTTACCGAACTTGCAACGCACACAAAAGCAATTGAAAGTTATCTTGAGCTGAAGGATGAAGACCTTGTCGTACACATAACCTACGGTGTTGCGAAGTTCAAAGGTTTGAAAAAACTCACGTTTAATACGCGTACCGGCGATTACTTATGCCTTGAGTTTGATAAGGGCAGGATTTATTACGCACCAGTAATTGAAATCGAGTTGATACAAAAATACATAGGCAGCAAGCAATCCGAACCCCCGTTATCAGTCTTTCGAAGCTATTCTTGGACAAAGAAAAAGCTTAAAGTTGAGCAAGCAGTTGTTAAACTTGCTTCGGAATATCTCGAAATCGCTGCCCTGCGCCAATTATCTAAAGGCATTGGATATAAGGTTGATCAAAGCTTGTATCATCCGTTCGTAGCAGCATTCCCATTCCGTGAAACGCCTGATCAGGACAAAGTTTCACTCGAAATCGAGATGGACATGCGCAAGAGGATGCCCATGGATAGACTGCTTTGTGGGGACGTCGGCTTCGGGAAGACTGAACTGGCGATGCGTTCAGCATTTATCGCAATAATGAATGAATTTCAGGTCGCTGTGCTTGTACCGACAAAAGTTCTCGCCAACCAGCATATTGATTCGTTTTTGCAGCGATTTGCAGAATTTCCTGTAAGAATCCGCATTCTCACTCAATTTCAAACAAATAGAGAGCAGAAAAAGACTCTTGAGGAGCTGATAACTGGCAAGGTTGACATTCTCATCGGTACGCACAGGATTCTCTCTGATGATGTTAAATTCAAGAATTTGGGATTGATAATTATTGACGAGGAGCAGAGATTCGGCGTAAATCAAAAGGAAAAGTTCAAGAAAATGCGTTATGACATCGACATTCTCACGCTTACCGCTACGCCTATCCCCCGTACGCTTCATCTTGCTCTACTCGGAGTCCGCGACATCTCAACGCTTACGTCTGCACCTCAAAACCGCAAACCGGTGATTACACGTGTTACATATTTTGATGACCAGCTTATTCGAGATGCAATTCAACGTGAACTTGCGCGTAAAGGTCAGGTGTTTTTCCTGCATAATAATATTATTCAGCTTGGTATTTATAGAAAACTTTTATTGAAGATGCTTCCGAAGCTAAGGATTGGGACGGTTCACAGCAAGCTCAATCGTCAGCAGATAGGTCAGGTCATGGGAGATTTCAGGCAAGGTATTACCGATGTTTTACTATGCACGACGATTATTGAGGCAGGTCTTGATTATCCGAACGCGAATACTTTGATTGTCAACAACGCCAATCGGTTTGGACTTTCGCAGCTTCATCAGCTTCGCGGGAGAGTCGGCAGAGAACATAAGCAAGCATTCGCGTATTTTCTCGTAAATCCCGATATTACCGTGTCTGAGATTGCGCAGATGCGGTTAAATGCTGTTGACGAGTTCTCTCATCTTGGTGCTGGCTTTGACATCGCGCTTCGAGACCTTGAAATCCGCGGTGCAGGCAACGTTCTCGGTAAGGAGCAATCGGGACACATCGCTGCTATCGGATATGAACTCTATGTCCAGCTTCTGCAACGGGCAATTGCTAAGCTTTCGAACAAAAAACCAGACAGCCGGCTTCTTCGCCAAAAAGTCGTCATCGACACCGGTCAGGATTTCATCATTCCCGACAGCTTTATTCCGCAGGCAAACAGGCGTTTAGAGTTTTATCAACGAATTTCGCGTGCTTATGACGAGGAACAGCTTGAGGGGGTGGCATCTGAAATGCAAGACCGATTTGGCAAGCTGCCCGATGAAGCTGAGCAATATATCATCACGGAAAAACTGCGAATGCGCCTTGCTGATTTATCGGTTACGAAGATTTTTTATCGACCGAATGCGCCGATGACCGTTGAGGTTGCTCAAATGAATGAAATTGAGGATTTATTGCTTCCGCATAGCTTAATACTGCACGTTATCAATCAACATGAGGTTCAGCTTGATTTTAATAAAACGCGCAGAAAGCCCTTAAAAATCTCTGATATTCTGGACATTTTCAATCCGTAATAATTA
>CAYZQB010000013.1:2646-19786 GCA_964480395.1 uncultured Planctomycetia bacterium | reverse complement strand
TTATTTTGCGATAACAACAGGGCAGGTTTTGTCCCACCAAGCTTGCGGGAAAGCGAGCCATGCTTCATGACCGTTATGAATGTAATCCATACGTGTAATCTCGCCTGTATATTCTGCATAGAATCTGCCTTTGCGGAAGATTACCAGCTTGAACTTGACTGGTGTTGGCTTTGGCAAATATCCTGCCCAAAGTTTTTCACCGGGTTCGGGATCTTTTCGCTTGATTGATCGATCCTCAGTGTATTTCACGCGAATGAAAAACGTGCCTTCAATCAATTTATGCCCTTTAAGCGTCGATATTTCAAAGATTTCCGGTGCTTCACCCTCACGACTGTCATTAATCAATACTCCTGAATCCCCGTCAGGATCGTCATAAAACACGGTTTTGCCGGTCGGTTCGGTAACATAAAGGTCTAAATCCGGTCTGGCGATGCCTTTGCCGGTATTTGCATCTGACCGTTCCCAGCTAAGTTTCACATATAGTTCTGCGCGAGGTTCAGTGCAAACAACTTCGCAGCTTGCTTCGCCAATATAAGTATTTGAGAAAGATTCAACAGTGATAAGGTTTGCGCCGCTGACAAGCATCATGTCAGTTGAAAAAATCCCATTAAATACGTCGACTGTCTTTTTCCAACCGGCAACCGAGATTCGAACCTGCTTCAACTCGGTATTAACAACCTTTCCCATCACTGTTATCTCTCTGGTTTGAAAAATGTGTCCATTTTTTGGTGTATCGATAATTATTTTGACTTTGCGCAATTCTTGATAACGATCTGTTAGTTTATTCAACTCTCGCTCAAGTTTCATCAGGAAATATGACGACTGTGTTTCGTTGCGGAGTGAAACACGCTTGAATTCGTTGATGTCATTAATAACATTGATGATATCATTCAGCGATTTAGTGCTTCTCACTTTCTCAGATTGCTTAATAAGCTGATCCATGCGATCACTCAGACTCTTCTGATCTTCAAGGTCTTTTTTTCTCGATTCGAGTTTTTTCAAAATATTGTCAAAATTTGGTTTGGATTCCGGAAGTTTTCGGATGAAATCGTTTATTTTACCTATCATCGAGCCGATTTCGTAAGTATTGGTCGAACTAATTAGGTCTGTTGCTTCAGCAATAAGATTGGTTATTTTTTGTTTATTGTCTCCAAGCATATTTATTTCGTCAAGCCGTTTATTCAAAAGGATTTTGGATTGCTCAAGATCATTTTTAAGTATTGGATGCTCAACAATAAAATCATCGATTTTCTTAATTAAAATACGAATCTCAACCGCGTCCGTGCTGTATTGCAGATCTTCAGCATCTCTTTTAAGCATGTTGAATATACGATTTGCTTCCTCTTCCTTGAGTTCGATTACTCTGACACTAAGCAGACTGTGTTTGGTTGTTAATTCGCGATAAGATGATTTTATTGTTTTCGGCGCATCGGGATTCTCATCGATCTGGACCTTAAACGAGATGATGAAATCCATGATTAAGTCCATTCCAACTTTAACTTCATTGTAATTATCACTTTTCGATGCGATATCATAGATGCCGATTAAATACTTGATTCTAATTTCAATTTCGCTGAATTCTTTACGAAGTTCTGCTTGTGATTGCAGATTTTGCAACGATTCATTCAATTTTTCATCATCCGGGCTTCTATCGAAAAACCATTTTAATATGCCAAGGTTTTTATATATCAGCGACAAATCTGCAGATAACATCAGACTGTTTGCCTGTCTAACTGCAAGTTTCAAATTCTCGGCATTATTAATGCTGATTTTCAAGTAAATGATTCGCTCTTCGAGTTGATTTATTTCAGTATCAAAATTTTCGTGCAAATCAGGATATCGCAAAAGGAATGTGAACAATTCTTCCTGCGTCTCTTGAATTTCCTGAATATCGGTTGATTTTAACGCTTCTTTGACTTTTGCAATCATTATCAATTTGTCTTTTTCCAGCTCAAGCTGTCTTTTCAATTCGTCTCGACTGTCTCTAAGCGAAATCACAGTTTCATCAAATGCTTGGTTCCAGTCAGGATGACCAAATGTAAACTGTTCAATCTTTTGCAGAACGTTGTTGTACGAAGCTATTGTCTCATCAATATTTATCGAAGATTTTCTTCGTTTAAGAAGTGATGCTTCTTCGAAAAGGTATTTGGCTTCAACTGCATGGTTGCTGTTAATATTTTTATTTCTAAAATTTTTACCGGAAATTATCCCAATTATTAAAAACCCAATCGCTGCGAAGCCAATGATACCATAAACCCAGGGATGAGGTCCTTTACTTGGTTTGTACACTTCTTTGATTATTTTGGATGCACCGCCAGTAGTGCTTAGCTCCTTGTGAACAACTCCGCTGCTGGTGGATTGAATTGTCCTGTTAGAACTGGTGCTTTTTTTTGAAATTAAAATTTTTTCTTTGGGTAATTGTGTTTTGGTTACTGCAAATGATTCTGGCAGAATGTTTTTATTATCTGAAATTATTGTTGCAGGGATGTCACTTGATGGGAATGTTTTCATTTCAGTTTTAGCTGGATTTTTAACATTACCAGCATTTCTTATCCCAGCTGTATTAGGTTGTGCAGATGCCACCGTCTTCTTTGCTGTAACAACTTTTTTCGAAGTATCAATTTTTGTTTTTTGGTGTGCACAGCTCTGTCGTTGTGTATTGTCACCAGTTTGTTTTTTAAGTGAGTCTGTTTTTGGCATTGATCTGTGTTGTCGAGTCACAATCTTTTTTATCTCTTCTTCAACTATTTCCGGGATAATATCCGAGAAAATATCATCATTAATAATTTCCGGTTTTTGCACGTTTGTTGATGCAGCATTTTTTGCCCTAATTTCATCTGCTGTGTAAAAAACACGGTCTTTTGGTTTAGTAGATTCATTGTTGAATTTCACCTTAAATTCATCCTCGTCAATACCATATTTTGGCATGTCGGAGGGATTAAGTACACCGGTCTCAGCACCGGCATCCTTGATTTGATCTTTAATGAAATCACTTTCAACATAATCAAGCGCGAGCAGCTCTTTGTCAGAAAGTTTCGCTTGTTCTTTTCTACCAGTTTTCTTTTTATCGGATTTGAAATACATCGATGCAGTATCTTCTGGTGATAACAGCATGTCGAAATCATCGTCATTAACAATGTAGTATTTCCCATGCTGCCATTGCAGAAGACTTACAAGAGATTCGAATGCGTTATATGCTTCATCAATGTTTTTTGATACTACCGGGAGATTTATCTTTTCAATAATCATATCCAAATGCTGATTAATCACAGGTGGTATTGAACGCTTCGATTTCAATGCGGTTGCAAGGTCATTACATTTACTGCTTGCAATATATACACCTTCTCGAGATGATACGTCCTGCAACAGTTTTGATGTTGTCTCCATGATATATTTCAAAGCTTTTGGAGGATTTGCCTCGGCTGAAGCCAGAATTTTCGGGAAATCAGATACCAGACCCCCAAGATCAGGCAGAAGTTCCTTTATTACGGTGTATAAATTCTGAAAATCTATGATACTTGCCATTAAATGACCTCCGAATCCGTCAAATTGCATATATAGTTTATATTATATCTTTATTCATTATAAGTTAAATCCTTTTGATTAATAACAGCCATTGTAAAGCATATTTTGTGATTTCAAAATAGGGTGATTAACAAACAAATGATAATACTTTGACAAGGAATCAATATTACTAGTGTTTTTTCATTCAAAAGTTGATTATTAATCGGAAATTAGATCTTTTAATTTGAATCAATAATGTATTGTGCTAATAATTAATTGTATTGTCAGCATCAAACAACAGAAGTTGGTTTGAGGGTTTTATATTAAGATTAAACCTTAGAGGAAATAATGAGCGATTTCGTTAAACCACCGACCGATCAAGACTCTCACGGTGAACAGGTTTCGCTGAAAAACATTCGCGGTGGTGAACCAACTTGGTGTGCTGGCTGTGGTTTTTTTTCGGTTTTATCTTCATTCTACAAGTTAGTGCGAGATAGAGAATTTGAACAACAGAATGTAATTGCGATTTCGGGTATTGGTTGTTCCTCGCGTATTCCTTATTTCATCAATGGCTACGGCTTTCATGGTGTTCATGGACGTGCTTTGCCGATTGCAAGCGGAATCTCACTTAGCAGAAAAGACCTGAAAGTGTTTGTTTTCGGCGGCGACGGTGATTTGCTTTCAATTGGTGGAAACCATCTTATTCATACTGCCAGGCGTAATGTCAACTTGACTTGCGTTATTATGGATAATTCTGTTTATGCGCTTACAAAAAAACAGACTTCACCAACTTCACCAATCGGTTTCAAATCGAAAACCGATCCATTCGGCTCAGTTGATGAGCCGATTAACGTTGAACAATTGCTTCTTGCTTCTGGTGCGAGTTTCGTTGCGCGAACTATGTTCAGCGAGCCAAAACATATCTACGAAATGCTCTCACTAGGTCTTGATCACAATGGTTTTTCCGCAATTCATTTGTTAAGCGACTGTGTGGAGTTCTATCCTGGCAGATACGATGCAGTAAACCGTAAAAAAGGTGGAAATTTCAATCTTATTCCTGAGGATCATGATGTAACTGACAAGTCGGCAGCATTCAAACTTGCTGAAAATCCATTTCTTGGGTATTTTGGCTTGTTTTATAAAGTAAATAAACCGACGAGAAACGAAATCGAAGAGAATTTAATTAATGAATCACAGGAAAAGCACCAGGGCAGTGATATTACAAAATTTGCAGCTGCTATGAAAAGATACCAATAATATCATTTTCATCTAAACGGGGCTTGATTTTCAGACTTTAAAGTTGTTATATGGCAATTTCAAATTATTTAGTTAAAAGAAAATATATTTGTTTCCTATTATTATTTATGTTAGAATAAATATGTGCAATTAATTTATCCCCCTGAGACGGGTTAGTCTCGTTCGTTCATTTCGGGACAATTGGTGCCACCTGCTTTGAACGATTTATATCGCAATTCATTTATTTTTTGTAAAATCGGCGCCGCAAGGAGTATACCATGATAAAACGTGGTTTTACGCTTATTGAGCTACTGGTCGTTATCTCCATCATTGGTGTATTGGCAGCAATCCTTCTGCCGAACATTATGGATGCGCTTAAACAAGGTTCCCGAACGACAGAAATCAGTAACCTCGGGGGTCTCGTCGGAATTTACATTTCGGGTCAAACCGACAAAAAACCGACGCCAAAGGCAAAAGGACACCGTTTTTGGTTAGCAATGTTTGTTGGTGATTCCCAAGGTGTTGCAGGTGGTTTGAAGATTGATGAAGTTTATGCAACTCCTTCACAATCTGGCAACTTGCGTTGTTCAGAGGACAGCGCAGCATTGACTAAGGACGAAATCACCAAGGCATTCGAAGATGCTTTAACTAACGGAACACAAGGATGGGATCAGCTTACAGGTGACGACACACTTTACACGTCATACGCGGGTCCGAGAAGCAGAAAAGCTTTTAGTGACAAGAAATCTGCTGGTATCGTTGGTTGTACTGGTTCTAGGAATAACGAGGGTTTCTTCGAGGAAGGTTTTGCAACAGTGAATTCAAGCAAGGGTGCAGTATTCAAAAAGTATGAAGACCTTGCAGAAAAATTTCCCAATGATTGGACTGGTGAAGAAGATGAGCCGAACTGGGATTCACAAATGTTGAAATCAGTGTACAATCTTGACGCTGCACCATCGTAAACTCTATTGCACAGATTCAGGGGGGGCTAAATGCCCTCCTTTTTTTATTTGTTATCATGATAACCATATTTATAATAGTGTATATTTTGTTTATTTTGATGAGGTTGATATGACAAAGCTTGAAGGTCTTATCTGGAAACCGTTTTGGACGACCCATCTTGGGTGTATCAAAGGATGTTTGAATTATCTGGGATTGAATATTTCTGATGGCTGGCTTTTTGGCGCAACAGGTCATGCGTTTGTTATCAACATACATGAAGTATTGTGACCAAGCGGACCAACCGCCTGGAATGCGGTTATGCTCAATACACAAGCGAATCATATTGGATATGATGTTACCGGAGTTTTCGGTTTCAAAACCGATGAAAATTTCGAAGAAATTCAGCGAAAAGCATTCGAGAATACAAAAAAAGCAGTTGATGATGGGATACCTTCGTACGGATGGGAGCTTGAAATACCTGAATATTACGTTGTAAACGGCTATGAAGATGATGCTTTTCATTATTCCGGTATGAAATTTAAACCTTATGAACCGCTTAAATGGAACAAACTTTCAACAGGTGAAATCGGTGTACTGCAAATTAATCAGATTAGACCACATACACAATCTGATGACAATGTAGTTGTAAAAAATGCTTTTATCAACGTTATCAAACATATTGACAACTCTGAAGGATGGATATTCGAAAAATACACATCTGGACCTGCAGCATTTGATCTTTGGATTGACGCACTTAAAACAAGGAAAATCTACAATTTTGAAAATCGAGAGGAAGTTGTGCATGGAAATGCATATAACGCACAAGTTTGGGCAGAATGTCGCATTCATGCAGTGGAATTTCTCATTGAAGCACGAAAAAGACTTCCTAAACACGAGAATCTATTGAAAAAAGCATTTGAGCAGTATAGGATTTCTGCTGAGATGATGCAGGAACTTACAAACATCTATCCTTTCAGAAAACAGAATGCCGCAGACTTAATCGATGAAGTTAAAGTAAATGCAGCAATTGATTGTCTTCATAAAAGTCGTGAAACCGAAATAAAAGCCATCGAAATATTGAAAACTCTCATTCATGAAATGTAAATGAGGTGATTTATGAATAAACGTGATTGTGATTACGCTAACCGTGGATGGTATCCGTCAAATAAAAAAGATTTACACAAAATGATTGAAAGTTTTCCAAAAAGCATATCGAAAAAGTCAGCAATTGGCGGAATCAGCCCGCATGCAGGATATTTTTTCTCAGGTAAATGTGCCAATAAACTCTATTCAGCAGTGGATTTACCTGAAAACATTCTCGTTTTGTCTGTTTCCCACCACGGACATTTTGATTACCTTCCGCTTTTTCCCGATGGTGCATGGAAAACCCCACTTGGTGAGCTTCCCATTAATGCTGAGCTTAATGCTGCTCTGTTAACTATACCCGATGTCAAGGAGGATGCAGAAGCGCATAATGATGAGCATTCAGGCGAGATTCAGCTGCCATTCATCAAGTATTACAAGCCGGATGCAAAGATTTCGGTTATCAATATCGGATTATCACCGCTCTATCATCTGGGTGAGACTTCGTATGAAAAAATTCAGGAATTTGGTGAAAATATCGGCACAGCCATTAAAAACTTCGGTAAGGATGTTTTTATCGTTGCATCAAGTGATATGAGCCATGAAACGGGTAAGCAAAACACACTATCTCAGGACAAACACGTGCTTGAAGTCTTACCAATGTTCGATACACAAGCAATGTACAATGTTCTTGTCAAAAATCGGATTTCAATGTGTGGTGGGATTCCCGCATTAGTGATGATGATCGCTGCTAGACAATTACATGCAACTAAAAGCGAAATCGTTGAATACTACACTTCGGCTGATATCACCGGCGATTCGGAAGGATATACTGTTGGATATTGTTCCGCGTTAATCAGCTAAAAAACTAATTTAATGCGAACTTTCCTGAATATTTTACGTATTACTTTGTTATTCTTTCAAAATAAGCATAACGGAGGTTAAATGCACTATCATGTTCTAAAAACTGCTGTATTTGCCGCAATTGTATTTAGTGTACTTGCATCATGCAACACAACAAGCGGTTCAGCAATTGTATTACCCATTGAAACTTATATAAATCAGGCATCTGAAGGTGTTCAATATAATTATACATTCAAAATTAAAGACTCTGCAATTGATGTACGCTGGAGCATCGAAAACGCACCATCATGGTTAACTATCGGTGCTGTTACAGGCGAATTAAAAGGCACACCGCCTATTGGGTTTACTAAAACTGAGACAATAGAATTCACAGTTTCAGCAAAATCGGTGAATAATGTAAAAAATAGGGGTTCGGTAAACGTGAATCTGACAATTCTCAACACTGCAAATCCGGAAGATACTGGAACTGCAACTAATGACTATTTCAGCAACAGCGTTGTATCCTGCGATGTCGATAATGACGGTGATTTGGATCTTATCATTGCAGATTATATGGCTGCAAACCGAGTTTGGCTCAATGACGGACTCGCTAATTTCACTGATTCTGGACAAGCACTTGGAAATTCTGCAACCAACCGTCTAGCAGCAGGCGACCTAAATGCCGATGGTTTCGTTGATTTCGTCGAAGTTTGTGATCAACAGCAACCAACAAATGTCTGGTTTAATGACAAAACCGGCAAATTCACAAATATTATTCTGCCAGGTATAACTAATTCCGTAAATGTACTCCTTGCTGATGTAGAAGCAGACGGAGACCTTGATATTATTGAATCGAACGACGGTCCAAACAGAATATTCCTAAATGATGGGTCTGGTAACTTTAGCGATTCTGGTCAGAGATTGGGAATGCAGAAAAGCGATTCTGTTGCTGCAGGTGATATTGATAGCGATGGCGACATTGACATCGTGTTCGGGAACGGAGTGAACGCACCAAATACAGTCTGGCTCAACGATGGCACAGGTATTTTTGCGGATACAGGACAGCGTCTTGGTAACAGAATCACTGGTGGAAGTGCACTTGCAGACATTGATGGTGATGGCGATCTCGATTATCTCACAGGTAGTTTCGATGGTGCAAATTTAGTCTGGATTAACGATGGTACCGGTGTTTTCTATGATTCGGGGCAAAGACTTGGGAATTCAGCTACAGCGTCGATAAATATCATAGATATCGAAGGTGATGGTGATATTGACATTGTAACCGCGAATTATCTCGACCAGCCGAATAATATTTGGCTTAACGATGGTAGCGGGAAATTTAGTAATGCTGGCAAACCTATGGGCATCGAAAGCAGCACATTCGTGGCGTTCGGCGATTATGACAACGATGACGACTTTGACATTGCATTTTCGAACGGAAATATGTACACAAATACTCCACAGACTGTAAAAATCTACGAAAATCGATAATTTTTTTAGTTAAAGGACTTCGTCCGCTTCGCTTTGCTCAGAATGACAGGAAAAAACATTCGTAATGTCGACTCTGTCATATTTGTAATGGCGGAGACCCTAATATTTTCGTCTTAATAGCGATAATGTGGGGGTTTGAACGGTCCTTCAAGCTTGACACCGATGTAATCCGCCTGCACCTGAGTTAGTTTGGATAATTTGACGCCAAGTTTAGATAGATGCAAACGCGCAACTTCCTCATCAAGTAATTGTGGCATACGATACACCTTGCCTCGTTCATATTTGTTGGTATTACGGTTCATCCATAATTCCAGTGCAGCGACTGTCTGATTTGTAAACGACATGCTCATCACGAAACTCGGATGACCAGCAGCATTACCGAGATTGACGAGTCTACCGCGCGAAAGCATAATTATCGAGTGCCCGTCAGGGAAGTTGAATTTATCGACCTGTGGCTTGATATTTGTCTCGGTTATTGCGGGGTCATTCTCAAGTGATGCGATGTCAATTTCGACGTCAAAATGCCCGATATTGCATACAATCGCTTCGTTTTTCATCATTTCCATGTGTTTTTTGCAGATAATATCGCGGTTTCCAGTCGTTGTAACAAAAATGTCACCAACATTTGCGATTTCGTCAAGCAGTTTTATTTCGAAACCTGCCATTGCCGCTTGCAGCGCGCAAATCGGGTCAATCTCTGTTATCAAAACTCGCGCACCATATGATTGCATCGCCTGTGCACAACCTTTGCCGACGTCGCCAAAACCACAAATTACAACAGTTTTTCCAGCAATCATGATATTTGTCGCCTGCTTAATGCCGTCTGCAAGCGATTCTCTGCATCCATACAGATTGTCAAACTTCGACTTCGTTACTGAATCATTCACATTAAATGCAGGACAGACTAATTTACCTGCTGACTCTAAAATGTACAACCGATGCACACCAGTTGTTGTTTCTTCACAGACGCCAACTAAATTTTTCGCAATCTCAGGATATTTATCATGCACCCATTGAGTCATGTCTCCGCCGTCATCAATTAAAATATCAGGCATCGCACCATTCTCCCATTTCAACGTTTGGTCAATTGCCCACCAGAATTCTTCCTCGGTTTCATCTTTCCAAGCAAAAACTGGAATCCCTTTTACAACTAGTGCTGCAGCGATTTGGTCCTGTGTAGAATAAATATTGCAGCCCGACCACCGAATTTCAGCACCTAATTCAATTAGCGTCTCAATTAAAACAGCTGTTTGAACAGTAAAATGCAGTGAACCAGCGATTTTCGCGCCAGCAAACGGTTTTTCTCCACGATATTTCTCTCGGAGAGACATGAGACCGGGCATTTCGTTTTCAGCGAGAGCAATTTCTTTTCTACCCCATGCTGCCAGACTTGGATCTTTAATTTTGAAATCCGTGAAACTCTCAGGTATTTCAAATTCTTTCTTTGTTTTTTGCATTTTAATCTCCAGTTTATGACAAATATTAATATTCAACCTGAATCTTTTCGATTTTGAATAATATCATTTGTTTAGGTAAATTGAGAATCTTTTTGTTATGCTAAAATGCTTGAATCCGCTGCTGTCATAACAAGCAGCAATACCGCCATGCGAACCGCCAGCCCATTCGTAACCTGTTTGAGAATTGCTGAATTTTTCCCGTCTGCGACACTGCTTGCAATCTCAACTTCACGGTTCATGGGACCTGGATGCATAATAAGAACATTGGGTTTCGCAAGTTTCATTCTACGCTCGTCGATGCAATAAAGTTTGTTATATTCGCGAATTGATGGAAAATTCAATGCTCCCTGACGTTCAAGCTGAATACGCAGTAGATTTATACAATCCAACTCTGGTAAAATCTCATCAAGATGATGATGCAGATGAACATTCGGGTGATATCGCTTAAATCCGTTTGGCAACAAAGTCCGCGGACCAATGAGATGAACTTCCGCTCCAAGTTTCACAAGTCCGAAAAGATTCGATCTTGCTACCCGCGAATGCGCAATATCACCGATAAAAGCAACTTTTTTGCCTGTTAAATCTTTACCAAAATGTTCCTGCATCGTGAAAATATCTAAAAGTGCTTGTGTTGGATGCTCGTGCGGTCCGTCACCAGCATTGACAACGCAACAATCCACGTTGTTAGCAATAATCTGAGACGAGCCAGGAGCTGCATGCCTTACAATCATTATATCAACGCCCATCGCTTCAATATTCTGAGCAGTGTCAATAAGTGTTTCACCTTTTCTCGTAGCTGACATTTTCTCGGTGAATTCAATTGTATCCGCGCTTAAACGCTCAGCAGCAAGCTGAAAGGATGTGCGAGTTCTCGTCGAAGGTTCAAAAAACAGAAGAACTGCTACTCGTCCCCGAAGTGCAGGTGCTTTTCTAATCGATCGATTTGAAATTGCCTGCATTCCCCTTGCAGTGTTGAGAATGTGTAGTAATTCATCCTTGGATATTTCCTCAAGCCCGATTAAATCTTTCCTTGTCCAATTAAACGAAGCATTTTTACTGTCGATAGTTCCTTCTGAGTCAGGTTGTATCATTTCTTCACTCAATATTAAAGTTAACGATGGAAAAATTCTGACTTGTAAAGTCGTTCAGTCAATCATACACAAATTTCGATACTTTTACATTCTACTGCAGATAAATCAATATTTATTTATTGTAAGGCTTGATGTGCATATAAATATCGCAACTTATTTCGAGATACAATTCTTTCGATTGCTGGTCAATGAATACACGCCAGAAGAACTGCTTGCCAAAATAACCCATGCCTTCAACGCTACCGTAATTAAGGATTGCCTTGACAACGAGTAATTTAGGAAGATTGTCAAGAATCATCTCTAAATTCACATTATTGGTAATCTGAAAACTATGTTTGATTTCGATTTTACGAGGTTTAACGATAGGTATATCGAACAGTGGTGGTTTGACAATACCTCTGCCGATAACAATGCGACGAGAATCGCCAGCAATCAACGACTGCATAGAATAAGCATAACTTTCCATGTCAACTTTATTACGATCATTTCGAGGTGAACAACTTTTCCCTTTATACTCGAATCCGCACGTTATATATTCGACAAACTTATCCGTTCGTTCCTTAGCTTTATCTCTGGCTTTTTCAATATTATCCAGCTCATCAAGCGCGAAACCCGGAACAACGAATTCATCTTCTTGCGTAGTTTCGATACTACCTACTAATTCGGTTAGATTAGCGTTGCTGTTGCCCAAAAACGCTGCATTCGACGGAATATAATCCTTACGAAGAACCAGAGTTATCATAAATTCCATTTTGTTGTTTACTTTAGGGACATATTTCCCTTCGTTTTTAAGATATCGATTCAAGTCGTTCGATAATTTTCCGGAGACATTAAATTTCGGCAAAACCTTCAGAATCCAGACACTTCCTTCGAACTCCTTTGTCGATTCGCTGTACAATTTTTTTATTGCTTGTTTAATCGCAATGTTGATGACTTGGTTGATTGAAATAAGCTCAGCTGGTTTAATTGAGACCAATGTTTCAACTGTCACACCTTTTTTCAATGCTTGATAATTTTCCTCGTCTAAATCGTAAACTAGACTGACATCAGCTGTTGTAAGAATGAATTTTTCTGTTCCTGCGTCAACAAGGTCTCGGTTTTTGACCTCAAAATTGTGTAATTCCGCCCAAGTTGACTGTTCATATTGATCGAGGGTAACATCTCCCTCTTTTTTGATGACATAATTGAATCTCATTCCCTTTGCAAGTGTAGCAGTAACAACTTGTGCATCGATTTTACAGGCACTTTCTGTAAGTTTGATTTTGTTTGGGTTATTGTCACCGTCGTATTTTGCGATTCCGTAAACTCTAACAGTTTCTTTTATTGTTGGAAGTCCCGGCAGAACCTTGATATATATTGCATTACAGGAAAGCTGGCTGAATGCAAGTGTGAGAATCCCAAAAATCATCATCGATAATAATATTTTTCGAACCATGATACCCTCTATTACTTTATTTAAGACAATCGATAATTGTTTTGTTTCATTATTTCGCAAAAATATTTTACTGATCTATTATAAGTTTTTTCAGCATCTTTTGGAAACAGGCAACCGGGTAGTTCGTTGTATTGCCTGTGATATTCGATACATTCACAGCATTTACCTTTTTTTGCGCAATTATAAGTGCAAGTACAGTTTTGCATGTTTTTATCAATGTTGCATTCCATCACAGTCTCCTAAAACTGGTTTGCTCTATGTCATAAAAGCTGATACTATATTATATCTGACGATTATAAAGGATATGCGGATTAACATGCGAAAATATTTTTTATTATTGGTTCTTATTGCTTTCATCGGCTGTAAGGACGAAGTCATCTTTACTCAACCCAAGGTGCCAACTTATGTACGTGTAAAAAAAGTCGAGTTGACACCCGTGCTGAGTCGTTTTTATCATGTCATAGGCAGCTTCGAAGTAAATCATAGGTATAATGCTGGCTTTGAGCTTCCTGGGATGATTAAAGAAATTTTCATAACAGAAAATCAGAAAGTTACAAAAGGAATGGTTTTGGCGAGTTATGACGTAAAATATTACGATCAGCTTAGAACAAAGGCAGATGCTTTGTTTAAGAAAGCTGACCGCGAGTTCCAGAAAGCCAACAAAGCTGGTCCCGAGGTTTTCGCACCCACAATTATTGCTGGTCTCGAAGAATTACGCCAATCCGCTGAAGCAAATCTCGAACTTGCTCGTCTCGAGCTGAAAAAAGCGTCTTGCAAAGCACCTGGCGATGGAATTGTCGAAAAAATACTCAAACGAACCAACGAGGTTGTTGCATCGGGTCAGCCGGTGTTTTTTATTCTCGACATTGACACGCTTAAATTTCAGGTAAAAATTCCACAACATATCGTAACTCAGCTTGCGGTAGGCGGAACCAGAGCGGATATAAGACTCATTGACATTAAAAATATACCTATCAAAGATGAGCAAGATGCACAGAATCCTCGTTTGACAAGGATTTACTGGGAAAGCAATACTGCTCATCAGTATATTATCGAATTTCTCGTAGATAATCGATCGCATAATATTCGTCCTGGGATGCTTGCACAAGCGGATATTGTCCTGCCACCTTTCGAAAATGTGTATGCATACGATCTTGATTGGGTTGCGATTGAGAATGATGTTGCCAATATCTGGTTCAAGCAGGTGGGAAAAGCACAGGCATACAGGCTAAAACTCGAAAACTTTGAGATTGTAAATCAAAAGTTGATAACCACCGAGAAACCGCCTTTTCCTGAAGTAATTACCGAGGGATATCACGATTTAGCGGACAACGAGATTATTCAAGTAATTGATTGACAGTCAGCCCAGCCTTGCTGGTTTAAGTTTATAGCACTGTCAATAGGACATATAAACATGCTTTCTTTTTGACCATCAAACAGCCTTCAAGAATTTTACTCGGTTGTTTGCAAAAAAAGCAGAAATTCTGCGCATCCTTGATGCTTTAAGTTTACAACACGGTCAATAGGTCAAATAACTCTTGAATCCTATTGCCAGTGCCGTAAAAAAAGCAGGATTGCCTGCCGTGAGTAAAAGTGTGTAATCATCATCAGGAATAATGTGTATAATGAATTAAACAAACTTGGTAAAAATATGAAAAATGATGACGAAACATTGACAATATCAAGACTTGCTCAGCTTGAGCTTGAATTTCTCACACATTTCGAGGGTTTAATCTGGGAAATTAAAAAACTCGTGCACCCCGAAATGCGCGATCTGATTTCAGTAACACATAAAAACATTGAGCAAACGGTAGAATCCGAGCGTGAGAAAATCAAGCAGTTGATAATCAATCATAATATCACAGACTCAAAGCTGTCCGAATTTCCTCTTAACCGTTCAATGACATACACAGTTTATCAAAAAAAACTTTTCGGCAAAAGAAAACCTGTTATCAGGCTGACAGCATCAATGAAAGTTGACCTTAACAACCTGTTTACAAACGGTAAAGTAACTGAACCACTTGACAGCAGGATTCTTGAGAACACAATCACACAATTGGCAGAAGATGCATCGATTTTCAATTATATCGGGATTTTCTCTCCAACCGGGTGGACTGATGCTGCAAAATTCTCGTCTCAGGAAGCAAAAAATTATAAATTCTTACTAATTGAGTCTATCGGTAAAGGATTTAATATTTTAAACCCGCTGAATAATATGCAGATCAACAATCTTTTCGACCCTGAGAACCAACAACTTAAACAGAATCGAGCATATTATTATCTAAAAAATCTAGCCGAACTTGAAGCATCAGATAGAGTCGTATTAATAAAGGATATATCTGAAAAATGCAAAATTCCTGATATGCTGGTGCTTAGAGCTGCAAGAGACCTAGCAATAAAGGATAAATCATTCAAGGTCGAGTATATCTCGAAATCTTGGGTTATTTATAGGGATAATATCAAAGCGAAGTAAGGAGCAAGAATGAGTTTATTAAATAGAGTTAAAGATTTTATATTGGGGCAGGATAGTGTACAAGCGGAGAAGGATGAGATATTATCAGCCAAAGATTACGATGAACTTGTCGGAATCGTCAAGAAAATCAAGCGAGTGAACGAGGTTCAAGTACGCGAAATCGAGCGTGAAATAGAAAAACTATCCGCTATCGAAGGCGAAGAAATTATTAAGATTAAAAGCGGTAACATGATTGACCGTAAGAAAAAGCTTACGCTGCTGGCGATTCGAAGAATCAGGCGTGAAATTTCGATTTTTGACAGAAAGATTGAAATTCACAGCAAAAATATCGATACACATCAATCGATTATCGGCACAGTCGAAGAGATTAAATCCAAAGAAATGCTCGGTATCAACGAAGATTTAATCATGAAGGTGATTGAATCCGCTGCGAAAAAGGACGAGAAATTTCAGGATGTCATAACAACTGCAAGTGCTATCGAGCATACTTCGGTACCGGTGTTGACTGCATCGGATAAAGCAGAGCTTGAAGCAATCGAAAGGGAGATATTGCTTGATTTGAACAAGAATAACGACGAAATCGATAAAACGCTTGAGAAAGAAATCAATAATCCGATCGTCAAGGATGAACTTGAATCCATTGAAAAGGAAATTTTAAGCCAGCAGAATATTGCGGTCGAAAAATCTTCGAACGATAAATCGGCAGTAAAAAAGGATATTGAAAAAATCGAACGTGAAATTACGGAAAATCAGAGAAAATCCAAAGAAACAATGAATATTGAAGATAAAAACGACAATAAGCAATTAGAATTGGAATAGCAAATCAAATTTCATAAAATCACAAAACATCCTTCAGAACACATAAAACACAAAGAAAACCTGCATCAGCGCAGGTTTTCTTATTATTTCAATATTGTTGCTAAACAACAGCTTAGTCTTCTTCTGTTGATTCTTTTTTCGGGAAACTCACATTCTGTACTGTTCTTGTGTATTCTTTTTCATACCGCACAAAATTCTCAGCTTCACAAACGAATATGCTGTAATATGTATTATTGCTTCTTTTATAATTAACTGCGTAAACCTTCACGAGAAACAGTTTTTGGTCATATACGAAACGTCCCTCATATTCAAGAGCTTTAATATTTGTGCTATCATATGCGCTGGTTTTGCTCCACATTTCTTTACCTTTTAGCCAAACCTCATTGCGTTTGAAGATTTTCGCACCTTTTGATATGTCATCTTTAGGTTCTGCAATTTCATCATCGTCGTCTGGTTCAACGTCGTCGTCATCTGTTTCATCATCGTCATCATCAAGCTCTAAACCATCGTCGTCTGGTTCAACATCGTCGTCGTCCGTTTCTTCTTCGTCGTCATCATCAAGCTCTAAACCGTCGTCGTCGTCTGGTTCGACGTCGTCGTCGTCATCATCAAGCTCTAAACCGTCGTCGTCATCTGGTTCAACGTCGTCGTCATCAGTTTCAGCATCATCATCATCATCATCTGGTTCAACGTCGTCGTCATCAGTTTCAGCATCATCATCATCATCTGGTTCAACGTCGTCACCTTCTGCTTCATCGGGCTGAGA
>CAYZQB010000013.1:0-2546 GCA_964480395.1 uncultured Planctomycetia bacterium | reverse complement strand
CATCATCATCATCATCTGGTTCAACGTCGTCACCTTCTGCTTCATCGGGCTGAGATTGGGTTTCATCCTGATCGTCTGTATCTGTTTCATCAAAATCAGGTAAATCTTCCTCATCTTCCTTGCCTTCACCGACAATAGTATCAAGCTTGCCACCCACCATATCTTTGTCATCTACCTTTGCATCGTCAATTGCAACAAGCTTTGGTGGTGATTCAAGAAAAGAATTAAGCGAATATCGCTTCAATATCCGCTCTTTCAAGCTCGGAATTAGTTTTTCGAGATCACGTTCACCGTCCAGCACAGTAATCTCAATACTTGCATCAAGCGATTCAAATCTAAATTTACACCATCTTTCCAGTTTTTCAACTCCCGGAATCGATTTTCTGCCGGGTATTTTCGTCAATCGCCAGTAACCTGGATATTTTATTTTTGCATAAAGTTCTTCTTCTGAACCCACAAATACCTTGTATGCCTTCTCAACATCAAGCTTTTCTTCTTTCTCAGGCTTTATCAAGGTTTTTTTTGCTGTTGGTTTCACAGTTTCAGGTTTAACTGTCTCAGGAGCAGTTTTATCGGGCTCTGCTTTTGTATCGTTTACTGCCTTATCTGAATCGGCTTTGATTTCTGTTGTCTCATCAGTATTGCTTGTGGTTCCGCAACCTGTTATAAGCAACCCGATAAACAAAACCACAGTAAGCGTGGAAAATTTGAATATTTTTTGCATTGTTCATTACCTTGCGGGGGGAATAATTATTTGGAAAGTATAGCATACGAGTGATACTGTCAAGTATATTTTCACTCAATTAACTCGCCAAATGATTATAATATCAACGTTAAATATTGAGAATAGCAAAAAATATTGTAATACTTCTCAATTCATAACTTCTTTTACGGGAAAACACATAATGGTATACAAAGTTCAGAATCTTGAAACTATTAACGACGAATTCGTTTTTGACGGAGCGAACATTAACGCTTTAGTGCAAGAGTTTAAGACACCGCTCTACGTTTACAGCACTGCTACGATAAATGAGAAAATAAATAACTTGAAAGAAGCTTTCAGCACAATCTCGGAAAATCATAAATTATATTATGCGGTGAAGGCAAACTCGAATTTGTCGATTCTGAAAATAATTGCAGATGCTGGTCTCGGTTTTGACATTGTTTCTGCAGGCGAGTTGACTCGTGTAAAAAAAGCAGTAGGGAAAACGGACAATGTTGTTTTCGCAGGCGTAGGTAAAACCGAAATTGAGATAAAATTCGCGATAAATTCGGGTATTTATTCATTTAATGTCGAAAGTGTTCCGGAACTTGAGCAAATTGACAAAATCAGTCAAGAACTTGATAAATCTGTGAATATCACATTGAGAATTAATCCCAATGTCGATGCTCACACTCATGCATATATTACGACGGGTACTGAGAAGAATAAATTTGGGATTTCACTTCAGCAGGTGGATTCAGCACTGTATCTATTAAGTAATAGTAAATATCTGAATTTTATGGGTTTTCATATGCATCTTGGTTCGCAGATTGAACTTGGGATGCCTTTCCGTCTTGGAATTGATGTGCTAAAAACACTCATTGCGAAAGCATCTGAACGAAATCTCGAAACGAATGAAATCAATCTTGGTGGTGGCTTCAGCGTGGGTTATACGAATAACCAAGATTTCGATTTGCAGGATTTCATCAAGCAGGTCAAGGCGTTAATCCCAGAAAACATCAAAATCTCAGCTGAACCGGGTAGATACATTGTCGCAGAATCCGGTATTCTCCTCACAAAAGTCCTTTACCGCAAGGGTAGATTCGCAATCGTTGATGCTGCCATGACAGATTTTATCCGTCCAACGCTCTACGAGGCATATCACCCGATTGCAAACGTGACGAAAAATATTTTCCCAAAAACTGATGAATTTTCGCAGATTAAATCAAGTGCAATCGGCAATGAATCGACAATTGATATTGTCGGTCCGGTTTGCGAATCAGGCGATTTTCTTGGCTTAAAACGAGAATTAAATGCAGATGCTGGAGATATTCTTGCTGTTTTTTATGCTGGTGCCTACGGGTTCTCGATGAGCTCGAATTACAACTCCCGCCCAAAACCCGCTGAAATTCTCGTCAACAAGGGCAAAATTAAACTCATCAACAGACGAGAAACATACGAAGATTTGTTCCGCAATGAAATTTTGTGATTGAATAAATCATACAGGTGAATAAATTAGTTTACTTACAACTCAAGAATTTATATATTTTTAGCAAATCTTCTGATTATGTATTGCCAAATGGAGTATATACGATGTTGTCATTGATTGTTTTTCTGCCACTTCTCGGAGCTTTGATAATTATTCTCCTTCCGACTCCTGAAAAGGGATTATTGCATGATGCGCAAAACTCTGGAAACAATAAAAAAATACTTAAACTTTACAGAATGCATGTGTTGACGGCATTAGCTGCGGTTAGCGTTACAGCATTGCTTGCAATTATTGCCATAATGTCTTTTGCTAGTGATAATACGACTGATTTAGCAGAGCAGATTCAGAATGGTG
>CAYZQB010000012.1:12984-33525 GCA_964480395.1 uncultured Planctomycetia bacterium | reverse complement strand
TGCATCAACAGGCAAGGATGCCTGTTCCACCATTTACTTGATTTTTCAATCATTGCATAGTGTGAATTTCCAAGCGCAATAATGTGATTCAGGATGCGCATCGGGAGGACAGCAGATGCATTCCGTATTGATTCGCGGGTCAATTTCTGTGGCAAAGGTAGAATATTCAATTATTCCAACGGGTTTACACGGAAAATCGTCAAGTCCCTTTCGTTTCCGAGCAGATTGCACCCGACAATCATTCATCCTGAAAACAAAACTTGTTTCAGTCTCTTCAACGATTTCCTGCTTATTCAGGATTGCATACAACCTGTGATTTAGTGCTTTTTTAAGTCCTTCAAGCCCAGAATTATCAGACAGATTCAATCTTGCTTTGATACGCTTGGCTTCAAGCGGTGAAAATATTGTCCACGCATTCTTGTCATGCTCAATAGCTTCGTCAATACCGTGTTTTTTCTCAACTGACTGAAACCAAAGTCCATCGTGAGCAAGCCATAGTTTCGCTGAATCATAAAGCCAGTTTTTCAATTCACTCTCTGTAAGTTCGTTAATGTTCATTTTTCACGCTCTTATTTTGAACTTTGATATAAAAATTTTCTATAAATTATAACTTTTCTAAAATATATCCAAGGATGTTTGCATTAAATTTCTGATAAAAATTGATGTAAGGATTATGAAAAGATTTATCTTTTCGCTTGTTTTCTATGTAAATTATCCGAAAATAGCGATGTGAAACATTCGATGGAGGGCGTTATGTCAAATATTATCAGAGGAAGAACCAATCAAAAAGGTTGCTTTGTTTGCGGCAAGCCGATTCAGAAGATGGGTCAAAACGCTCTGATTCTCAAAGATTCCGACGGCAACATCGCGTTTTGTTCATGGGATTGTGCCGATAAGTTCAATCCCGAAACTGCAAAAAGTATGAAGAAGAAATCGAATAGCAAAAAGAAAATCGACAGTTTGCTAATGGTTGCAGCAAAACCATTGAAAGTTATGGATGACACACCGAGGGGTATTGAGAAACCTGTGAAAATAAAGAAATCAAAAAAGTCTAGAGAAAAACCAAGTGCTTCGGATATTAAGATGCCTGCGGAACAGAGCAAAACGAAACAAACTTCAGGAAAACCGAAAGCTTCAATCCCCAAAAAAACTTCCACAAAAAAACCTACAAGCAAGAAAGCACCTGTCAAGAAAGCTTCGACAAGTGGAAAACCAGTGAAAAAAGCTCCTACGAAAAAAGCTGCTCCATCAAAAAGCACAAGACCAAAGAAATAAACATATCCAGAGGTTAATTTCACTATATTAACAGCGGACAAACAAGAATATCAGCGGCACAGCTTATAAATACAATTCATATTCATTCAAAAATTTGAATTTATTGGCATTTATTCAAATGTCTTGGTGATATAATTACAAAGTAAATGCAGTTTAATTTTCGGAGAAATATGCGGACACTGATAAAGCTGATTCCGTTTGTTTTTATTGTTATATTGGTTCTGCTGCCGGTTTTTATTCGTCAGAAGTACTTCGATGATGAAGCAGAAGGAAAAGCAGAATTTGTGCTGACAACGGGTGAAGTAGGCGGTATTTACAATCCGCTTGGTAAAGCAATCTCAACTCTTATGAATAGGGGTTTGGAAAGACACCATTTTACAGCTGTTGACTCAGAAGGTACTGTCGATAACATTAAGAAAATGAATACCGGAGTTGATTTTGCTTTTCTCCAAGGTGATATCGTAAAACTAGCTCGTGAAAATTCTGTTGGTTTGCCTGATGCATCAGACATTCGTGGTATTTTAGTGTTGTACAAAGAATTTCTTCAAATTTTCGTGCGCAATGATTCAGAAATTGAGAAACTGTCGGATCTGCGTGGTAAAACAGTTTCGGTTGGTTCGAGAGGATCAGCGACAGTTCACAATGCTCAAACAGTTTGTGAGACAATAGGTATCGATTTTGAATATGACATCAGCAAAAGGTATTATCCGCTTGTTTACTCACTTGAGGAACTCGACAAAGGAACAGTTGATGCAGTGTTTTTCTTTGGTGGACGAACAATTTATGAGGTTGTCAAAGCTGGAAAACGCGGGAAAATTCGCATGCTGTCCATACCGAAACCTGTAATAAACAGGATTATCGATTCGGATTATCCATTTCTCAACTTCCAGATAACAAATGTTGATTATAGTTTCATTGAAACACCGGTAACAACATTAGGGCAAGTTGCGATTATCGCCTGCAGAAAAGATGTTCCGAACTGGATTGTCGGCAGAATGCGTCAAACAATTATCTCATGTACCGATGAGCTGCAATTTGCACATCCTATCGCATCGGAGATAAAAACTATTGACCAATCGCTTATGCCCATCCCGTTTCATCAAAGTATTAAAGATGTGTCTGATGAGCGTTTGGAATTTTTTAGTATTGCAATAATCCTTGCTGTCGCTGTTTTACTCATGGCATTTGCGATAACGATTCATGTTGTATTACCGCAAAGCTTTCAACGATTTAGGTATGCAATTCTCAATTTCAACAAAAGCTATATATCTATTATCATAATAATGCTGCTTTTTCTTGCATTGACGGTTTTTTTAGGTGCTTATATTGTCCAGCAATCTGAAAGCAACGTCCCGGGAACACAATATTCGGATTATTCCCATTCGCTGAAAAATATGGTTCATGCTGTTATCTCCAGCTTTGATGGCAAATATATGCCGGGTTCGAACTATGGAAAAATTATAATCAACATACTTTTCATGACTTATCTGTTGATACTTGTCCTGCTAACGATAAGCATTTTGGCGATTCTTTTCAAACCGCTCAGCAAACTAAATCCGATGCAAATCCTAATTGAACGGGATAGGCAAAAAGCAGAATTAGGAAAAGCAAAAACAGCAACATTGAATAAGCTGATGTCCGAGAAAACTAAGGATGCATAATGAGTTCCCTAAATCAGAGAATAACCAGCATTTTTCATATATTTTTCGGTGAAAGCACAAATCGGCGTCTGAATTGAATTACTCAGGAGTTGGTGGAATCCCGAAAATATCGTCGTCATCATGCTTTTTCTTTTTAGCAGTTTCTTTCTTTGAATCTTTGAGCTTTTCGTCGAATGTTTTTTTCTTTTGCAAATTAAAATCAGGCATTGGTGCAGGAGAATTCGGGATAAACTGTGTTTTTGGTTTCCTCTCAGATGCTCTAATCTCAACAGTTTCTTCGTCTTTTGATTGGCTGGTATAAGTCTGTACAACCATCGGTTTTTCAATCGGTTTGTTTATGTCAAGCTTGATAAATTTTGTGTTTGGTGAATTCTCCTTAATATTTTTCAGAGATGGAGCTTTGCTTAACATATTTTGTTTTCCTGACGATTTTACAATTGCTTTATGCTGACTAAGCCATTTATCATAAGACTCTTGATAGTTGTCATGTTTCCGATCATCTGATACCAACTCGATATCGATAGTGTTGTAGCCAGCAAACTTTATTTCATCAACATCATGATTTAGGATTTCCTGAGTCGGGTCAGGGAAAACGATTTTGTTTTGAGTATCATCTTCAGTTTTCTTGACGATTTTATCGAAATCTAGCGGTTCAGCATTGCTAAAATTATTAAATATCAGGATTTCAGGGATTGTTTTAACAATCTGTTCACGCAAAGGAGTTTCAATTTCACCAATGTTGTTATCCATGTAATCGCTACTAGTTTCTGTCGTATCTGTGTTATCATCATTAAACATATTGTTATTATCTTTAGTCAAATTTGCCTCATTGTCAGTATTCCCCTTTGGATCACTGCTGCTTTCACTATCGCAGAAACCGCCGTTTTCCATGTCTTCATTATCGTTTTCATAATCATTTAAATTATGTATCATACAATTTATAGCGTTGGTTAACAGATAGAGAAAGAATCAAAATATATACGCAATATATTGTATCATCAAATACTTCATCTTTCATTTGAATTTTTAAAATCAAATATTTGCTAAATGTAAAATATTGCAGATAGGTTTAGCTTTAAGGTATTTTGTGTGAAATAAACCAGTTAGTTACATATTTCTTCAAAAAAGATACTAATCATCTCTTATGTACTTTATTTTGGGGAAAAAAAGATAGATTTAGTCATAATTTGATACGATGTAATGAATATGAGCAGTTTATCAATTATAAATTGTTAATTACGTAATAAGAAGATGACTAAGAAAAAAAATAATTGTAATAGCTTATCATCGACAGAACAATTTTACCACGCTTGCGAAGACAGAATTCGGGATACTGATGCATTTTCAAGCAGAGAAGATGATGTACGTTTCAGACCACTGCTTATTGAGCATCTAAAAAAACTAATCTCACAGGGCAAATTCAACGTTTCTCGAAAAGAAGTGTTGAATACAATCAAGAAAGCAGCAAAAGAAATCAAAGAAAATTTGGATACTGACATTAACAAGAAAGATTAATGGTTTTCAACGATGATTTCTTTTGGGACAGCAAAAGTTCTGCTGACAAGTAATATGGTTTTGTCATCAGTTTCATCTGGAAAATGCATGTATGTAATCTTCAAACTCGCTTTTGACTCATTTTTCGACAAATCGAACTGGAAATGGAAATCACGAGACTCTCTATCTGGCACTTGTGTTCCGTAAGAATCCGAAAATCTCGGAGGTTTCTGTAGGTAGATTATTTTGTCGCCAAGTATCGAACCAGCATTATCGGTAATCGTAACCTCAAGTTTAACCCGTCTTTTTGCTATGCCGGTCGGGAAATGATGACCTGTGCCTTTATTAATAATTTTTACAATGAAATACGCTTCACCATCGATAATACTGAATTTAACCTCAAAATCGAATGCCTTTTTCAGCATTGTCGAATCATATGCACCAAAAAAGCGATGGGATTTATGCGTGCCAACACCATCCGTCGAGCTGCCGGAAACATCGGGCATGTGGCAATTGTTACAGTGTTTTTTTACAGAGATTTTTGCTGGATTTGCTGCCCATTCATCGTATTCATGCATTGTGTTAGGCAAAAATGATATATGGCAACCACCGCAATATTTTGATGTACCGAGAAATTTATCGCCGACTGCAAAGCAACCTTGAAATGAACCTTTAGTGCCGACAATCTGTCCATGTCGTCGATGACAAGAGGCACAATCGATGCCGTCTTGACTGCGGATTTTACTGCCTGCATCTCGACGCGAAATCGGCTGAGCCAACGGAGCAACTTCAAGCGTGCTTTCAGAGATGTGACAGTTCTCGCACAATGGTATCCCAGGAGTTCCATCCGGTTTGAAAAAGGCAAACGTTCGATATAAAGGTTTTATGTGTGCATTGCGATGATTGGATTCGTACCATTCGTTGTAAATGCTGCTATGACAAGTTTTGCACGATTCAGGATTGTTTATGTCAATACTAGCATCACGGATTATTTGAGTTTTGTTAATTTCAGGGATTTTCATCAATTCGACGGATTCAGACAGCATGCTGTCCATCTTAATATTAACAGGTTCTTGATAGTTAATTATTACAATGAATAGCACAACAAGTGTTAAAACAAGCGCAATACCAGCAATCGTAAGTACTGAAAACTTCATTTTTTCCGTGAATGCTCAAATACACCTAATTGAGAAGAATCTATTGAGTACGTCGAAAATTGACTCTTGAATAACGCCCAATTTTCGAAGCATGCAGAATCGTAAAACGGTGAGCCATATCCATCATGATTGTTAGGCGATAACCATTTATGCTCCTTCATACGCCTGAATTCTCGCGTCGGAATGTTGGCATTCATCGCTTCGACATCAAGATGATAAGTCCTGTATTCCTTCAAAGTTGTTGGCTGTTCATATTCTTTCGAATAATAGTAAGGGATCGATATTTTTAACCAGTTGCGAAGAATTTTTACTCGCTCTTGAATTGTCACCGATTGCATGGAACTGATATTAAGCCCGAAATCAATATTCACAAGCTTCTTTATCTCGTTGGCAGCATAAAGCCAGACTGGTAATCCTTCGGGTTTACTCTTACAGCAGAAGGTTGATTTATCGTCAAGCGCATCAGACAGAATTTCGAGGTATTTTTCACCGAATATGTAGTCGTTTTCATATTCGCATCGATATCTGAATGCTGAATGATGAGCCAGCACATTATTTCTCAGAATAGTGGTTTGAAGCAAAGTATCTTTGTTTAGTCCGATTATTTGGAAATAAGCTTCGACAAGAAGAAGGTCTTTTTTTGGGTCAGAGCCGATTCTTTTAAGAAGTATATTCTTTGCTATATTACCGTGCTGCTCGATTTCATGTGCTTTCTCAATCAGCAAATCATCGTAATTCTGCTTCTTGCCTGCAGAAAGGTAGCTTTCGATTATCAAGTCAATTTTACGATCGATATTCTCGACCTTTTTTTCATGTGGATTGTTATCAACAATAGGTTTATCAGCATCTCTTTCGCAGCTGAAGCAAAACAGCGTTAAACTCAACGCAATTATTATTGATGCTGATCTCATATTCACATTATTCCAAAGTAAATTCATTATTATCGTTTAGTTTGATGAACGGAGTAAACCGCCAATCGGTGCAGCAATAACAACTGAGACACCAATTGCAAATGCCATTATGGCAATTGTGAATGAAATAACCTTCTGCATGCTGTAAAGGATATTGATTAATGCACCTTTGTCCGCGCTGAATGCGGTTATTCCCCAGGAAACAACCACAAGCAGGATAATAAGCAGAATTATGCCGATAAAGCTGTTCTTAAAGTCCTGGGCAGAAGGTGCCATACCCACAGATAGAGACAACATCAGCCAGAGAAATATCACACCTAACCAAAAGCTTCCTTTTACTATCGGAGAAGCGATGTTAATAATCTGTCTCCAAATGCTGCTAAATAAGCTCATTCCAAAATCCAAAATCGGACGCTCGTAATCAATTTCATCTTTTTCGCTTTCAACTGCATCTTTGCTGCCACTGTCCTTGGAAACTTCGGCAGTGTTTTCCGGTGAAGAGGAATCTTGCGGGAAAATTTTGTCGAACGCGAAAATCATGAACCACATAACAAGGATGCAGCCAACAACCGGTGCGAATGATATGAAAACACTGCTTAAAAATTTAAACTTGGGGGGCCATTTCGGTGCTTCATGAGCAACGTATCCGCCATCTTTCTTAAAAAGCTTGATTTCCCTGATTTTTGCACGAGTTAGAATACATGCGATCGCATGAGAATACTCATGTATAATGATTCCTGGTGCGACAAAAAACCTAAATGCGCGAAACCCTATCGCGCGAACCCATAAATTCTCAACAAGTTTTGAAGCAAATAATAGAAGTATAATCCAACCGAGTATTATCAACGCAAAGGCAAGATGATCCAACAACCCTAAAGTACTATCAACAGCATCCTGTGCTATATAAAAGAAATTCAAAATCTGCGACATGCTTCCCCCTATATTTGGATTTCATATAGATTATCTAATATGTGCAAATTATGCAACAAATTCCGTTATTTGAGAATGAATGTACTTGAGCATCGCAAATGTAAATCGAATAAACTAACTACACAAAAATTCATTTGCTTGACCATATTATGTGATTCAGCATAATAGTTATAACTGTTGTAAATCCGACGATATTTTAATCAGGAACTAATACTGAAATGCAGGAAGAAGATAAAAAAGAAATAAACGATTCTAAAGAGCCAAAGCGGGACACACTCGCTGATACGCTTTCGGAGAATCAGCGTGATATTACATATTTTAGCAAGGAGATGCCTGCGCTGAGTGCGCCGATACCGATTGAGGATGAACGTGAACCAATAATTCAGCTTAGGAATCTGACAATTGCTGTCTTGGGGCGAACACTTATTGATAACAGTAATCAGAACATTTACCCTGGGGAAACAACCTTGTTAGTCGGCGGTTCTGGGACTGGTAAAACTGTTCTGATGAAAACACTGCTTGGATTAATTACACCTTCCACACCCGGCTTCGAAATCACCGGTGAAATTATAATCGACAATCATGATATTTTACGGTCGTATCCATCAGAAATCAGAAATCATATCGGGATTGTGTTTCAAGATTTTGCATTATTTGATGAATTCAGCGCGAAACAGAACCTGAAATTTGCATATGACCATTCAAACATTGAACGGAATTCAGCAGAGCGTAAAAATCACATGAATTCTCTGATTTCCACGTTATCGATGAACCTGAAAACACCGATTTCAAAGATGTCCGGGGGAGAACGACGCCGGCTTGCCATTGCACGCACACTTGCGTTTGATCCGGAGATTATTTTATACGATGAGCCGACAACGGGGCTTGACCCGCTGAATGCGGAACGTGTTGCAGAGCATATTGGCAAGCTCAGCACAAATTACGAGAAAACTTCAATTGTTGTAACGCATGATTACGAGTATTTGCGGGATGTTGCTGACAAAATCATCCTGATTGACCCGGCAAACATGCAACTGCGCAGTCTAATCCCTGCTGAAGCAGATGTCAACCACGTCAAGGAGCTTCTAAAGACTCAACCCAAAGCCAAAATTAAAAGTGAGAGTTTTCTAACGCACATATTCAGAGGTTTCATGGGTATTTTCGTTTCAACATCGAAAATCCTGGAACAACTTTTAATGCTTGTGGTTTACCCGATATGGTGGATACTATCACTTACGGAATCATTGTTTTTCAAACCTTTCCGACGCTTTTCAGGCACAAAATTCAAACTTATCGCTAAAATCCTGACCGGTTTTGTTACGGTTTTCTGGCTTGCTAATTTTCTGCACTTCATATTTGATGGGAAGTACAGCCCGGAATTTTTTAAAAATTTCTTCGTTACAAAGCATTTTTATATTTACTTTATTGTGAGTCTGCTAATCCTAATGACCCTGCTATCAAGCGGAGTTGCGCCAAAGTGGAAACGCTTCAAATGGGGAATCAGGTTTTTCTGGCATTATATGAAAATCACAACTTTGTCTTCGTCGGTGGTTTACATAGGTTTGGCGGGATTAATCAGTGGATTTGTCGCCACTTTCTTCCTCTACGAGTATTTTCCGTACCGTTCCTACACAGAACCTTTGCTCCGTGATGATGTGCTTCGCGCACTCGGATTCTTGAGTTTTCGAGTTCTGATTCCAATTTTAGTAACACTGCTTATCGCAGCCAGAAGCGGTGCTGCGGTCGCTGCCGACATTGGCAACCGGGTTTATTCTCATCAGGTCGAAGCATTGAAAACGTTCAATATTTCACCGAGAGCTTACTGGTCATCAAACATTTTCGGCGCATTTATCGTCGGATGCCCGATTCTGCTTTTTATGGCGTATGCAACATCAGCACTTTCAAGCGGTTTTGCATTTCTTGTTACACATCCTGAAGATACATTGGGCTACTGGTGGGAAATGTATAAATACGATATTTTCGAAACCGGTAAACTGCTGCCGATTGGATTTTGGTGGATGTTTAGCAAATCTATCGTTTGTTTCATGGGTATTGCACTTGTTTCAAATATTTTCGGCATGCGCAAAAAGGAATCGTCGGTTTCAGTATCCGGCGGAATCACGCAGACAATTTGGTGGTCAACAATTTTGGTGCTTTTAGTGCATATGATTTTTGCATTCTTTGAATTCTCGAAGTACAAATAGTACTAAAAACTTTAGACCAGCTTTACTGCTTCGTTGGATTTTCTTAAATGTAGAGAGGGTCAAAAAAGAAAAGCATGTTTACATGCCTTGAATAACATAAGATTTGGAGTTAATTTTGGTTAAGGCAGATAAAAATTCGATTCGACGTGATGTAACTTTTGATGAAGCATTCATCTGGATTGTTCTTCTGACGCTTATTGCAGTGTTTTCAACGAAAATTGATACGTTTGTTTATTCTGGTCTTGCAGAAACAATACTTGCTGTAATAGCTGTTTCTATTTACCTTGCAACCAAAGGGAGTGCGAGAAAATTCGGATTAAGTTTTTCACTTTACACATTAAAATGGCTTGGAATTTTCGTACTAACGTTTGGCACATTTTACGGCATAATTCTTCTCATCGCACTTCTGACAACAGATAGTGAAGTAATCGAGAAAGGATATCTCAGCACGAATTATGTACTCAGTATGGTGCTTTTTTCGCCAATTGCCGAAGAAATCCTATTTCGCGGTTTCCTTTTTCGAGCACTGCGCAAGCATTTTCATTTTATCTTTGCACTTTTTGTATCAGCTCTTTTATTCATGGGTATGCACATGGTTTGGGGTAATATCGGCATGCAGAACCTGAATCACTTCTTCGGAGGTATCGTCTTCGCATTGATTTACGCTAAAACACGCTCGATTTTCGCAGCAATGATATTGCATTCACTTGGCAACACAGCTTTAATATTACTTGAAATCATATTTTAGAGGAGATTTTCATGGAAGAAAATGAAGCTATAAACAAGCCCGAAGGTGGTCGGCTTGTTTCCGCGGATGACGAATATTTTGGCGCGATAACTGAAATTCAACGCAATCTGAAAGAGCGTCGGCTCATGTTTACGATACTCAATATACTCCTGCCCGGGATTTTACTCGGTCTGGGCGATATGCTATCCGGAGCGGATTATCCAGCACATTTGAGTTGGATTCTCAGGCATTCAATCATTCTCGCTGCCGGATTTCTTTTCACTATTGCGATGATAATTTCATTCATAATTATGCGCTGTCATTTCGGACTTGTGATAAATGGTACAAAACTCGGTAAAATCCATACGGGTTCGCTGAACATCAGTCGTCTCAGCTTCAGAAGTATTGCACTTAATTTCGTTTTCGTTAACAGTATAATTGCAGGTGCATGTGCATTACTCGTCTGCAGAATCGTTGATTTGCGCTGGTTCGGAATCGCTTTCGCTAGTGGAACAATTCTCGTCCTAATGATTCTGTTTTACATAAACCATAAGAAAGCGTCGATAAAATGTCGGAAACTTGATAAGTTTTGGGAGCCGGGTGAAGTTTCTCTCAAAATGCTGGAAAAACACAAACTCGTTTCGCTTGAGGCGACAAACGATGATATATCAATTATTGCAGCAATGTCAGCAGCGGTTTTCATCGGATTTTACTCTGCTTTGAGTAATATTTCCGGTATCAATCCCACGCTTCAGCTGGATTTACCCGTTGATATTATTAAAAATCCCGGAATTTCATGGCTTACCGGATTTATCTGCATCCTGATTTTATTCTCATCGCTGATGATTGCCCGTCTTCGGCTTGCAATCGGCAAGTTTTCAGTGGAGATTGCTGAACTTCATGGCGAAACCGACGATGCATATCGTTTCAAGGTTTACGAGAAGACATTCCTTTTGTACATGATAACTATCTTTCTGGCAGCATGCACACTGACAATTTTCATCTGGACAATCTGGGATGCGCTTCCTGCGTTCATATTTGCAGGTGGTTTAATCGTGCTGAGCATCTTGTTTTACTGGCTCAACCTGAAAAAGCCGGTTTAACAATGCATTTTTCTCTCATTTAAAGAAATCCTTAAATCAACCGAGTTAAGTTGCATACTTATCGAGGTTCAGCATGCATAAATTCGTGATTGAGGGTGGTGAAAAATTAGTCGGTGATGTGCGAATTTCCGGGTCGAAAAACGAGGTTCTGCCGATTCTAGCAGCAACACTTTTGAGTGAAGAGAAATCTGTTATCAGAAATGTGCCAAATCTATCTGATGTGCGACTCATGCTTGAAATTCTTGAGGAACTTGGATGTCGAACGACATTTGAGAACCACACAGTAACAGTTACACCTTATGACCTGAATCGAATCGTTGCTTCGTATGACCTTGTTTCGCAGATGCGCGCATCGTTCTGTGTGCTTGGACCGCTTCTGAGCAGCAGGAAAAGAGCGGAAGTTTCACTACCAGGGGGATGTGTCATCGGTGTGCGTCCAGTTGACCTGCATTTACGAGGAATAAAAGCACTTGGGGTCAATTATGAGCTGGATCACGGATACGTCAAAGCAGACGGCAGAAATATGCGTGGGACAAGGATTTTTCTTGGTGGTAATTCCGGTTCAACTGTAACAGGAACCGCGAATATCCTTATGGCAGCGGTGATGGCAAAAGGTACAACATTTATTGAGCAGGCAGCACCTGAACCCGAGGTCGAAGGACTTGCGAACATGCTGAATTCAATGGGCGCAAAAATTTCCGGTGCTGGCTCACACAGAATCGAGATTCAGGGTGTGGACAGCTTGCGGGGTGCGGATTATGATGTTCAGCCTGACCGCATGGAAACAGCAACGTACGCAATCGCTGCTGCAATAACAAAGGGCGACCTGACACTTAGAAATTCAAAATATGAAAATTTAATTGCATTCTGGGAAAAGCTCAAGGAAACAGGTACGCAGGTTGATCAGGTTGCAGATGATGCAGTAAGAATCCAGGGTTGCGAGATTCAGCCCACTGACATCGTAACTTTCTCATATCCAGGATTCCCGACTGATGCGCAAGCACCGATGATAGCACTTTTAGCCACGGCAAACGGAATTTCCATTGTTACTGATACGATTTATCCCGACCGTTTTATGCATGTCGCAGAGCTAATCCGAATGGGAGCTGACATTCGCAAGCAGAATAATTCTGCAATTATACATGGTGTTAAAAATCTGTCAGGCGCACAGGTGATGGGTGCAGATCTTCGAGCAACAGCAGCATTGGTACTGGCAGGTTTAACCGCAAAAGGAACAACCGAAGTGCATCGGATTTATCATCTTGACCGTGGCTACGAACAAATGGAGCAGAAGCTTGCACAAGTCGGCGCAAATATTCAGCGTGCGGAATACAATCCAAGCAGACGCAAATCCGACCGCAATGCCGCGTAATCAATTTAGTACACTGTAACATTAATATTGAGCAATAGATTAGTGGGTCAGGCATCCTTGCCTGACATTGATTGCAAAGCTCGACACAGGCTGGAAGCCTGTGCCACTTCATCATTTTTTTTGTAACAGTGCACTAGTCGAAGATATTGAGAACGTTTTTGAAAAGCTTTTCGTTGTCTTTGATTTTCGTCTCCGTACCAAGTACGCAATGAACGTTTTGTTGAGAAATATCTTGCATAAATTGCGTAAAACCCTTGATATCCACAAGTTTGGTAGCAAGAATCTCATCTCGTTCACGCTGTTTGTCCTCAAATGTTAATTTGCTGAAATACTCGTTCGCTGCTGCTGCTCCCTTCATCGAAGGAGTCATAGGAAAGTCAATTTTGCCAATAGTTCCGATAATATACTTTGTCATTTCTTTGTCATTGACGTTAAAAGTCTTGAGATATTCAGAAATATTGTCGTAAATGTTGAACGTTTCGGAAAGATTCGGATCGCGATATGAGCCGAACATCACCCCGCCGTTACGAGCAATAAAGCATCTGCTGCCGTATGCACCGCCCATAACGCGCACATGATTCCAGAAATAATCAAGGGAAACGATTGAACGTAAAACCTGAAGCTTGCCGTTGTAGGTATGCCCGAGTTTGCGATAGTTGAAACCTTTTGTAACATACTGCACCTGACCTGGAATAACTAGTCCCTCGTTTAATGCTTCAGGTACAAGGTTAAGTTTGACATCTTCAAGCTTGGTTGTTTGTAAATCCTTTGTTAGCGGAGCAAGAATGTTTTGCAAATGCTGATAATCCTGTTCCTCAGCAGTGAATCCAAGTATGAGTTTGTTACTGTTGAAAACTAGTTGTGCTGTTTTTTGTAGATTTTGTGCAAGTTCATCAAATTTCACATCAAAGTTTTTGTGCAGTTCATTGATAAAATTGTAAAAAGTGATTCCATCCCAGATTTCGCTGAGAATTCCTGCTTGCGAATAATACGACCCGAGACGCATAAATTCCGCAAAGAATCCGTTCATGATGCGCGATTTCATTCGAGCTTTCAATTCGCCAATAATCTCCTTAAGACGGTTTTTCTCATCAAAACGAGTGTGATTGACAATTTCGTTAACAAGTTCAGCAGAAGATTGCATTTTCGGGAACAAAACCTTTGTTGAGACGGTAAATTTTGGTACGAATTGCTCTGAATCGTCTTTATGAGTTGAAACCTTTGTGCCAAAAGATATTCCGCCGGTGTTAATGTTTACTTCATTCGATAAATCAGTGTAATGATATTTGTCGGTGCTAACCTTGCCAAGTACTGATGAAAGCAGAGATACATATGGCAGCATGTTCTGAGGAATAGAAGTTGCATCGAAATACAGATTCAGATATGCAATTTTGTTAGAAAATTCAGGATGGAAAAGAACCGTGAAATTATTTTCATTGCGTACATCAAGGTCAATTTTTTCTGCTTCAGCTTTGATGTCCGAAAGTTCAAGCATCGGGAGCTTTTCAAGGTCTTCAGGTGAATCAGGCGTGTTCTGCATCTTTTTCAGTTCTGCGGTTTGATGCACGTAGTTATTGACATCATCTGCAGACAGCCCAGCTTTGAAATCAGTAAGTTTTTTCGCTACTTTCGCCTCTTTTTCCTCGGTGAGTCCGGGCTTTGGTTTGAGTGTCAACACAAGTGAATGTGTATTTTCGAGGATATACCGTTTTATTAGATTCTCGAAGTATCCGTTGTGGGCATTGTCCTTGATTTTCTGAAGCACAGGCTCGTATGCCAGGTGTTTGTTGGGTTCATCATCGTAGAGCCAACCCGTGAGAGACTTGAAAGCGTAAAACAAACCTTTTGGAAAACCGTGAAAATCCGCTTCTCGCAGCGCGAACTCGTTCACATTTATTGAAGCATCAATAAGTTTTGAATCAATGCCGGATTCAACCAGATTTTTCAAAGCATTTAGCGTGACAGACTTAAAATCTTCAAGTTTATCCTCGTTTGAGTTGCCTACAATGACTGCGAAAGTTGGCTGCAATATTGAATCGTCAAAGAAGCCGAAAACCTCCTGTCCGAGATTCGCTTTCAAAAGCGCGTTTTTCAAGGGTGAAGCTGGAGTTTCAAGGAGAATATGCTCAAGAATGCTAAATCCAAGAGTAAATTCAGGATCTTTTGCGTTGCCAGTAACAAAGCTCATGCTGTGATAAGTTTTGTCTTTGGTTTCTTCGCTAGCGTTAATACCGTATTCTGCAACCATTTCTTTGGGTTCAGCAAAAGGAGCATGCTCGGAAATAGCGGAATCGACGAACTTTTTATCGAAATCCAGTAAATATTTCTCATTGATGAAACGTAAATGTTCCTCAATATTTCCGTCGCCATAGAGAAAAATCCTGCTATTGGACGGATGATAGAGCTTTTTATGAAACTCGAGGAATTCCTCATATGAAATTTCCGGTATTACTTCGGGATCACCACCGCTTTCGTTGTGATAAATTGTCTCCGGGAACAAATTTTTCTCAATCTTGCTCATGAGGACACTTCGCGGGTTTGAGAACGCACCTTTCATCTCGTTATAGACAACACCCTTGTAAGTGATAGGTTGTGCTGCATCATCAATCTCATAATGCCAGCCCTCTTGTTTGAGAATCTCAGGTTTATTATATATGCGTGGATATAATACCGCATCAAGATAAACGTCCATCAGGTTTTGGAAATCCTTGTCATTCTTACTCGCAACCGGGTACATCGTTTTGTCGGAGAAAGTGATTGCGTTGAGAAATGTATTAAGCGAGCCTTTGAGAAGCTCTGTGAAAGGTTCTTTGGTTGGAAACTTGCGCGAGCCGCAAAGTACAGAATGCTCCATGATATGTGGGATGCCTTTGTCATCAGCGGGTGGAGTGCGGAACGTGATTGAAAAAGTTTTGTTGTCATCTTCATTTGACAAGTAATAAAGCTCAGCACCAGATTTTTCATGATAAAAGAATCTGCCAGTTGACTGTAATTCAGGAATTTCGTTGATTTGCTTGAGCACAAAACCAGAATAATTTGCACCAATTTCAAAACCCATGATATCTCCTTGATAAACAGATTATTAATATTATTAAATACTATGAATGCTTAATAATGTTTATAAAATTTTCTTGAATCTAATTATTAATCATACTTTATCGTTGACAAATATAATCCTTGATAATAAACACAAATATTCTTTATACCCAGAATAATACAATGCACATCAAAGACATTATCCAGATTCTCATTGAAGCACAAGAAATTGAGTTCATAATTCAACGTCTTAGTGAAGAGTGTGAACGGCTTCCAGCGCAGCTTTTAAGTACAAAACGCAGACTTGGCGAAGTTTCCAATGAAATGCAGGTGCTTGAAACCGAAATTAATATTGAGCAGAAAGGGATTAAAAAGTGTGAGGAGGAGATTGCAGGGATTGAGCGAAGAATCACTGATTTGCAGAGCAAGCAGAATGAAACGAAATCGAATAAGGATTATAAAAGTTTTCAGGATGCAATCGAAAAGCATCGCAAGAATATTGATGAAATTGAAATACGCCAGCTTCTGCATTTGGAGAAAATTGACGTGCTGAATGGCAGTAAACCGACAATTTCCGAGAAAATCAAATTTCAAGAGCAACAACTTGTCAAGAAAAAGCAAGACCTTGATGATAATTATAACAATCTTTCCAAGCAGATTGACGATCTAAGGAATAGAAAAGCTGAGTTGTTCACGGAAATCGCTGAGGATACAATAGAAACGTTTAATAAATTAATCGAGCACTGTAACGGTATTGCTGTTGCCGGTGTTGACGATAAAAGAAGCTGTATCGGGTGTCATAATGAGCTGAATATTCCAACGATTCAGCAGTTGCTGGCGACCAACGAGATTGTAACATGTCCGTCCTGCGGCAGGATAATATATCTTCCTGAGTTGTTTAGCTAAGGATTTACTAATAATGGGTAATTGTCGAAAAAATGATGAAAATCAGCCGTTAAGCCCAAGTGTGAAGAAAGCCGGGATATTTATTTTTCTTGGCATTCCTCTGTTGACCGTCTTGTATTATTTTTTCGTGCTGATACTCGGGATGCTTGGAATTATCGAATCTGAGGGTATATGAGTAAAAACTCTAGCAGCGAGATAAGAATTATTGCTGGCTCTCTACGCAGTCGGAAACTTGAGTCACCACCAACGATGGACGTTCGTCCGATGCTGCTTTCGATGCGCGAAACACTCTTTAACATCCTTGAATCACAGAAATTTATCAAAGGGAAGAATGTACTTGATGCGTTTGGCGGAACCGGCTCTTTGGGCATCGAAGCACTTTCACGCGGTGCTGAGAAAGTTGTTTTTGTTGAGCGAAATGTCTTAATTGCCAGGTATTTGCAGCAAAATGTGAAATCTTTAGGATTATCTGACAAAGCTCTGATTCATGTTGCTCCGGTATTCGCTGCACAACCCGAGATTATGCAGGATGCCCCATTTGATGTTATTATATTTGATCCACCGTTTATTTTTCTTGATCCACAGATACCACCGCAGCTCAAAGTTTTTGACGATCCTGACAGAATGACATTTGTCAATAAAACAAACGAATTGCTTGAAAATGAAGGAATTCTCGCTGATAAAGCGTTGTTTTTCCTGCATCATCACAAAAAGTTTTCCGCACCGAAGCTTCATGGATTGGAAATGCATAAAACGCGTTTGTATGGGATTAATGCGCTGACAACATATCGGAAAGGATTTATCAATGCTGACGAGATGTAAGCTGATTCCGATGTTACTCGGATTGTGCATGTTTTTTGGATGCCAAACCAATGAAAATCCTGATGATGCAGTCTCTGATAATACCGAAAATCTTGATATCTGCTACTCCGTTGGACAGTCATATCTGACAACGCGTACAATGCTGACAGAAGAAGAAACTGCGGAAGGAGCAGTTAAAATTTACAAATATGACCGGTATTTTACAGTGGTTGACGCGCTTGACTCTGAAAATACACCAGTTGCAGGCAGGCGCATGTACGAAGAATCCTTTTTCGAAGTTTCCGGACAGAGGAGTCTGCGGGGTACAGGCGTTTTTCAAGGGAAGGCAATAATATTTAAGCCCGACAGCATACCTTCGGTTGAAGGGAATCCGGTAGAGGATAAATACACGTCAGGTCTTCGTTTAACGGGTTTTGAACATATTTTCCTGCCTGCAAGAGTGAGATCGGATAAACATTATCATCTGGTTGAGTTGGCTGAGAGTGAAAAACGGATTATGAGGAATTTCCTGACTCAGCTTGGAATTGTGCCGGATAAATCAGTAATTTCAGTGAAAGTTGCGAGAAGTACCGAGCAAAACGTTGAATTACAATTCATCTGGAATGTTAGCGGGATTATTCTGGAGAAAAAGGGTGTCGGAGTGAGACTTAAATTCAGCGGAAAAATAAAATATTCGCGCGAATACTGTGGAATTACATACTTTGAGCTGGTGCAGTCATCTGATAATGATAAAAATTCAACTCTTAGATTAATAATAAATCGTGATTTCACTAAAACCTATAAAAACGGAAAATAAAAATGAGTGATATCAGATCGCTAGATGAAGCTGATTTACCTGAGTATGCACGCATTGCGTTTAATGCATACCCGCGTTTTGAACTTGTTAGCATTGAGAATGTCCTTGAGAGACTCAACAGTATCAGTAAACGATCGTGGGCACATGTTTTCGGCGTGTTCCGCGAAAGTGAGATGCTTGGTGGTATGATATTTTATGATTTCACAATGAATTTCCTTGGAATTAAAACGCTCATGGGAGGTGTTGGCTTTGTTGCAGTTGATCTCGTGCACAAAAAGGAAAAAGTTGCGCGTGATATGCTTTCATTTTTTCATGATTATTTCCTTGAGAAAGGTGCTTTTGTTACTTCGCTTTACCCGTTCAGACCTGATTTTTACAAACGCATGGGTTACGGACTCTCTGTGAAGGAGAATAAATACCGAATAAATACATTTCAGGTACCGCACGGAAAAACTAAGGAGCATATACGCTATGTAAAACCTGATGAAAAGGATGAGCTTACTCAATGTTACAACCGCTTTTTCGAAAAAACTCACGGAATGTGTGCTAGAACTGAGCATCATTTCGAGTACGTGTTGAAAAGCAAAGGAATGAATGTGGTTGTTTACGCGGATACTGGTAAAATAAAGGGGTATTTAATTTTTACGTTCAAGAGTCTTGAAAATGAAGCGGATTCACTTGTTGACCTTGTTATTAACGAGCTTGTGTACGAAAATGCTGAGGTTTTAGAGGAATTACTTACATTTATTCATAATCAGGAAGACCAAGTGCTTTGTGTTAATATTACAACGCAAGACGAAAACCTGCATTATCTCTTTCATGACCCCAGACAAACTGATTCGGGCTTGTTCCCATCGTTTCACAATGATATTAACACGCAAAGTGCAAACATGATGTACAGAATTTTGAGTATCAATAAAATGTTTGAAGCATTAAAGGACTGGGATTTCAACGGTCAGACATGCAGACTTAAACTCACAATTCGCGATTCCTTTCTTGCTGAGAACGATGGAAGCACAATTTTGCACTTTATAAACGGTAAATTATCACAAGCGAATGAAACCTATGACGTTGAGATGAGTGTTGATATTTCAGAGTTCTCTGCACTGGCAATAGGTGCTGTGAATGTACGCAGTCTTTACAACTTCGGGAAAATAAAGCTTTCCGATGCTCAATATCTTGATGTTATTGATAATATCTTCCGCGTGCCATCAAAACCAATCTGTTTAACCGATTTTTAACGATACAAATTCTTGATATTTATTCATTTTTCTTTTCAGGTTTTTTCGTATCAGGTGTACTTTTATCCTTGTCGGTTTTCTTAGTTCCATCATTCCTGGTCGAATCATTATCAGTTTTCGTAGTGTCATCATTCTTGGTGGAATCTTTGTCAGAATTCTGCGGCTGAGTTTCCAGACCTTTTATATCATCCTTTTCGCTTTTCCAGATGTATTTCGGACCAACAACAAAAGCAAACAACAATGTTGCAAGAGCAACAATCATTAGAAGTAAGAAAAATCTGCTTTCTCGTTTATCTTTCTTTGCTTTCAGCTCCTTCTCACGCTGGGATTTTGACTGATCAATGCCAAAGCGCATTTTTTTCTTTTTCTTCTTTTTTTTCTTTCCTGCCATTACATCCTCGCTGTAATTCAACAATAACAATAATCATACGTCAAAATGCGATATTAATGCAACAATTTTTTATGGTGTGAAATAATCAGCGATAAAGCGTAGAATTGGTCCGTAAAATATGAGGATTATCATTGCTGCGGTTGCAAGTGCTGGACCAAAAGGAATCACATGTTTTGATTTTGTCAGCATTAGTGGAACACCGAAAAGTACGCCGATGAAGCTCCCCAAAATGAGAATCACCGGAAGTGCAGGCCAGCCAAGCATCGCGCCGAATAGTAGGTAAAGTTTCACGTCGCCAATGCCAAGTGCCATTCCACCGCCGTATTTCCTCGCTTTCTTCAGGAATACAAGCGTCATGAGCATGCTAAGCACGAAAAGTCCAACCGCACCGATAATTGCGCTGAAAACTGCGTTAAAAAATGTTGTCCAATTACGCCCAGTGATTGTGAATCCTTTGTTTACAATTGTTTTAATGGTTTCTTTAGCCCCATTTTTCACATTAATTACTGGTTTTT
>CAYZQB010000012.1:0-12974 GCA_964480395.1 uncultured Planctomycetia bacterium | reverse complement strand
TTACAGTTTTGGAATTAACAGTTTTTTTGTTTTCAGTCGGTTTTGCGGGTTTGAACGGACCCTGATTTATGAGTTTCGCTCGAAGCTGCGGATTCGATTCACGTAATCTAATATGCCCAAAAATCGGATTGCTTTTCTCACGAATAATCATTTTTGAATCATTTGGCATGAATCCACCGTGGATTGGATTGAGAAATGCGAAAACCAACATTATCACAGCTCCTCCGATTGACAACGAGTCCGGAATAATCATTAAATCGAAATCGATGAACGCAATTGCGACAAGAACAAAAGCAGCAATAAGATGAGACAGCAAAAGCAGCCAATGTGTGTAATTTACGACTTCAGGAGCGAAAAAAAGTATGTCCTGCCAGAAAAATATCATAAAAAACATACCCATGATGAATTCGACAACAGGATATCTGAACGAAATTTTAACTTTGCAGTCCCGACATTTTCCACCCATAATGATGAACGATAAAATCGGAATATTGTCGAACCACCTGATATTGTGCTTGCATCTGGGACAGAACGACCCGCTTGGTTTAGCGATTGATATGCATCTGCGGGGAAGGCGATAAATAATAACGTTCAGAAATGAACCGAAAAACGACCCCAGCACGAATAACATTATTAACAAAGCGGAATGTGGCACGAATTCTAATATATCCTGCACGGTGTTCTCCTATTTTTTTTCTTCGATTTTTTCATCTTTGATTAACGACATATCGAGGTCGAGTTTCTCGTTCAGCATTTTTACGATTTCTTCTGCGTCGAATGGGTGTAATTCGGCACCCTCAGCGAAGGTTTCAGCGGACGCTGCGTCGCATTTGAAACATTTCAAGTTAAGGTCAGCAAACACTTGCTCCATCTGCTTATACTGCTTGGTTAGCTCAGCTTTACGTTGTTTCTTGTTATCCGACGTAATAATTTCCTGCGATAATTCCTTGAAGTATAGTTCCTGACAGAATGTTGTTACGTCGCCAATCTTTGTATCCGTTGCGATAAGAAGTTTTTGTGGATTATTTGTTTTCTTTCTATCAGTAATTGTCGGTTTCTTCTTAGACATAAAATTCCTTGAATATATTTCTAATATTAAATCAAATTCAACCTGCTCTTGAAAGCTTCTAATTAATCGGGTTTTTTCGCAGGTGCGAGAGAGATTATTATCAAACCTGCGAGACTTAACGCGATTCCGCAGTATTGAATCGGGTTGAGAGTTTGATTGGGTAGGAGAATGGCAGCATAAATTCCGCCTGAAATCGGCTCAAGTACGGTAATTGTTGCGGTTGTTAGAACAGGCATAAAACGAAAGCTGAAATTGAATAAAAAATGCCCGATTCCTGTTGGGATAATGCCTAAAAGCAGAATATAAATGAAATTTTCATTAAAATCTAGTGAAGAAAGTATGTTGCTGGTAGATTCATCGAGCATAAAAAAGGTCGATTTTACTATAAGCACAAGCCAGAGAAGAATTGCGCCGCTTAGGAAAAACACGAACATGATATCTGATGATGCTCGCGTTTTGCGGAATTCTGATGCCCAGATTATGTATGCTGCATAAGTTATTGCACAGATAAACGCCCAGAAATCGGTTATGAGAAGATTTCCACCTTGGAAAACCGCACCAAAATCGCCGTTCATCACAAGGATTGCGATTCCAATAAAAGCTATGAAAATTGCCAAAACTTCAACTTTTGAAGGTGTTTTGCGTATGAGAAATGAATTGATAATGAGTACAAGTACCGGCGCGCAGTTGACGATAATGAGTGCCCGCAAGATGACGCCTGTTTTCATCGCAATTACAAAGCTGAGAAAATGTACCCCGCTGACAATGCTCAAAAATACAACGCTTTTGAGATTGAGCATTTTAGGAAATCCCAAACTTTTCTTAAGAATCAACGATCTGCCAAGAACAAAAATAACAACTACGCCTGCGCCGATTGAAAGGCGTAAGGCGGAAATGAGAAAAGAATCCAGCGAACCTGCAAAACGCACCAGAATCGATGCTGTGCCGAACAGCAGACCGCTGAAAGTCGCAAACATCAAACCAGTTGATTTTCCGTGTTTCATAATCCTCTCAAATCACTGTGTTAAATAGCAATTTCACAAAATCATCGAATATTTTCAAATTATCATTTTTATCAAATTTTGATGGGATTTTGAGTTCAGTATAATTCTGATACTGCTTCTGCGGAAAAATTTCCGATAATGGTGATTTTTTGTGAAACTTTACTATGTGTAAGTGGGATTTATCAATAAATTTATCGTAAAAGTCAGCGAAATCGGGGAATTGCAGGACAGCATCAAAATGAGGTAAAATGACAATCCATATATCGAAATGTGTTCCAGTATTGATTCCATCAACGATTTCAGAGGGTTTTTTGTGTTTCATTGAATCAAATATTCCGAGTTTTTCCTCCTCACAGAACATGAAGCTGAAAAGCTCTGGCGAGTCAATTATTTGCTCGCGTTCATTGAAAAGCCAATGTAAACGCAGGTTCAGACCCTTGCTGTCGAGGAATCTAATCAGAAGTTTTGCGAATCGGTAAAGTGCTGCTTCAACGTAAATATCAAGTCCAAGATCGAACCCGTCAAGCGGACACCTGAAAGAAGCGAAATCCCAAAGCACAACGTTCACAGCATAATGTTTGCGTCTGATGTATCCGTTATCGCGTTGAAAGTATAAGATTTCGTTCTCAGCGTACCGCAGCGTAAATAAATCGGGGGATTTCGGCACATCGTCCACTTTCTCGTCGATAAATGCAAGCTCAGATGGCAGAATCGTCTCGAAACTCCCTTTATGCGTGAGTTCGTTGACACCTCCTCGCGGATAATAAAACGCATCATCAGCTTCGACGAAATCCTGCGTTTGCTCATCGGGCTTGATTTCATCAAGGTTTAATCCTGGAAGCATCAAAGATATATTCTGAATCAGACGTTTTTGTGTTCGAACTGATTTTTTAATAAACAAATTCGCATGTTTTAGCTCGTTAAGCATGTCTGAACTTGGTAAATACTGCGTTACTGTCGAAATCGATTCTGAATTCCGATGAAAATTCTGTGTTTTTGTGAATCGCTGTCCAAGAAATTCCAGCGTTTCAAGAAAGTATTTCTCTAAATCGATTGTGAATCCAAGTGCTTCAGACGTTTTTAGGAAGTTGTAATCATAGTCTTCAGCTTTTCGCATTATTTTCGAAAAATCATTCTCAAGTTTTGATAATTCATACTCAGGTGCGAAAAACTCGAAGGTCGTACAATCCTTAAAACCATCAAAAAGCTGTTCAAAAAAAATTGCGAATCTGCAAACATCAGTTTTTTCGACAGTAAAAAGCGTGCGAATTTTCTGATAATCTCGTGAAATTTTGAAAACACTGATGCAATCACGTTTATATTTCTCAGAAACAAGAGAATCGCTTAATTTCACTGATTTAAATTCATCAGCAAATCGAAAATTATATGTTCTGTCAATATTTTTCAGAATCCTAACAAAATCATAAACAAAAACATACAAAATCCCGCTGACTCCGAAATCCTGAAGCTTTAAAAATACTTGTGCTGCCAACTGCATATCTTGCAGGTCTGTTCGCAGGTCAAACGCCCGAAATACGCTGAAACGCAGACTCTGCATCCAAAACATTGGGAGATGTTTTTCAGTCAGCGAAATCTCGGTTTTTCTACGTATGCTTTTTTTCATTTCTTTAAATTCACGTAAATAATCATACTATAGCAAAAAAATCAGGAGAAATTTATGATAATCAACTTGAACGGCAGGATATGCAGCGAGGATGAAGCGGTAATTTCGGTGCTTGACCATGGATTTCTATTCGGCGACTCGGTTTATGAAGTTGTACGTACGCATAAAGGAAAATTATTTACTGCAAAGGAGCATCTTGAGAGATTGCAACGGTCAGCAAATCGATTGATGATGATGCTTCCGCTGACTAATGAGCAATTTACTGAAGAATTGATTCGCACGCATAAAATCTTGAATGTTGACGAAGCATACATGAGATTGATAGTAACCCGTGGTGTCGGTGCTCTTGAGCTGCATCCCGCAAGTTGTCAATCGCAAAACTACATAATCATGGCAAAACCCATCGATAATTGGGCTGATGAATTATACAGCAAGGGGATGTCTCTATCAATTGTAAGCATTCTTCGCAATGACCCGTTTGCGCTTGACCCGCAGATAAAATCGGGTAATTATCTGAATAATGTGCTTGCAATAATCGAGGCGAAAAAAAGTGGTGCAGACGAAGGTTTGATGTGCAATAAGTATGGATATGTCTCTGAAGGTACGAATTTCAATGTGTTCATGGTGAAAGACAATGTGCTGATTACGCCTGAGCTTTCATCAGGAATTCTTGAAGGTATCACACGCATGATAGTTCTCAAGCTTGCTAGAGCGAACGATATTCAGGTCGTCGAAGGTAAAATTACTCCAGAAGATATTATCAGTGCCGACGAAGTTTTCATCAGTTCATCCACTCGCGACATAATGCCCGTGTACAAGATTGATAATACATTGCTTCCGAAACCAACACCCGGCAAAATGACACAATTTCTCGCTCAAAAGTTCCAGGAGTTCCTTGATGTTTCAGTGTCATAGACGCATCATTAGAGTTGAAATAAACTTGATACTAGGGTGTGTTTGAAAAATAATTTTTTGTGTTATTCCCAACCCTGTCCTCAGCTTGACTGGGGATTGATTGGGAATCCAGAAGAATTTGCCACAGAGACACAGAGACCACAGAGAAAATATAAAGTTTGTCATTCTGAATGGAACGAATGAAGTGAGTGGAGTGAAGAATCCAGGATAATTCTAAAAAAACAAGGATTACTGAAGTTCATTATTTCCAATGATAATAAAGATTCAGGTTCAGAATTTTTAATACATAACTTATTTAATGCAATCCATGTTTTACATTTCGCTAGCCTGGATTCCTCGCTACGCTCGGAATGACAAGGTTTTGAGATTTTCTCTACGAAACGACAGATTCTATGTGCATTAAATAGGGAACGCAAGAAAACGCTGGTTACCTGCTTCAGGATGACAAAGACATAAAATTTGTTTCTGAAACTAATTTATTTTGCATCTTTGGGGCGTTTGACGAGTTTTAGCTTAAAAGTCATCGTTTTTTCTTCAGTTTTAATCACTTTGTCATTCTCTTTGATTTCAACCATACGTTTTACAGTTATTTCAACTTCATCGTCCGGTTTATGTGACATAATAAAGTTACTGATGTCATTAATCGAAATAACGCGGGAACCATCGAGATGCGTGATAACATCGCCAATTTTCAAGCCGGCTTTGTCAGATGGTGCATCTTTGACAACCTCAGTTATCTGAATACCACCAGCCATTTCCTTCATCATGATGCCGATGAAAGGTCTTTCATCATTAAGGAATCCTTTGTAATCAGGCAGATTGCTAAGCCATTTTTTCCAGTCTGCATCAATTGCATCGATGGATTTCTTAAAAAATGTCTGCATTGCAAGGATACCTGAAGGATCCTTTGCAAAAGTTTTGCAGTATAAATCGTAGTACTCCTTGAGTTTTCCTTGATCCCAAAGCCAGTATGTCAGGTAACGGGACATCGAGTACATAAGACCTGCAGCTTTCATGTATGTATTTCTGTCGAATCGCATGAATTGAGAAAGTTTGGGCATATTCTTCGGATATTGTTTCATCATCTTCTGCAGATAGTAAAGACGGTCGTTATGTACCGGCGTCGGGATGCCATCTTTCATGACGGAATTCTCGAAGCAGGTTGCTAATCCTTCGACAAACCATGTACTGTGAAAAGTACCGAGTTTGCCGATGTCTGCAAAATGCAGCGCATGAGTAAATTCATGCGTCAAAGTGTGTCCAAGTTCTTTTGCGATGAGTGAACGTGTTTGAGGTGAATAGAATCCACCGACATACTTGTTCTTAATCAACTCATCGAAAGTTGCTGGTGTCGGAATGATAATGGTTATGAAATAATCCGGCTTGTTGTCGAAAAGTGTATCCCATTGTCCTTTTGCATACGTAACAAGTTTGTTTTTCAAATCCTCAAGGATTTCCTTGGGATGCTCTGTTGCAAAGATAAGCATGCTGTCAATGTCAACGTAATAATTGAATTTCTCGCCGTATGCTTCTTTCAATTCCGCCAGTTTCATATCTGCAGCCATCTTTAACAGTGTTTTCTTGTCCGCCATCATTTTTGTGTATTCTGGCATTTCGCGCAAATTGTCAAGGTCGGTGTCTTTTTGGAAATGTTCCCAGTCAATAAAGCCAGCAGCTATCGATTTTTTCAGATACTCAAGTGCTTTGTCCTTCTGATTTTGAAGGGCATAGATACATGCGATATTGTAGAACGAGTTCGAGTTGTTCGGATCGACTTCCAGAATTTTTTCGAGATATTTTATTGCTTCATCGTAATCTGCAGTCTGCATCGCTTCAATTGCATGACGACTTAATCTTGCAATCGTGGAATATTCCTGAATTCCAAGACCGCCGGGAAGCTGAGGTAGTGACCATTGATCAACCTTGGGTTTTGGCGGTAGAGGAATTTCCTCTCGATTGGGTTGCATAAATGTTGGAAGCTCAAACTTCATTTCCGCATCACCACGAAGAACCTGGAGTTTAATGATGCTGCCGGGTTCAATTGCCTTCCAAATTTCAGCAAAATGCATTCTGTCTTTTATCGTTATTCCGTTGATTGACATAATTATGTCATCTTTATGAAGTCCGATTTGTTCAGCAGCACTTTTTTCCTCGATATTAATCTTTATACCAGCATCTTGATGAGTTGTATCTAAGCTTATGCCGATCCATGCTCTTCTGCGGGTTATCGGAGCAAGCTTTTCTCCCTGTTCCTTGGTAATTGTCATCAAATATATCTCATGGCTGATTTTACCGCGAAAGAAAATGATAGGAACTCTTGTACCGAGTTGTATGCCGGACATTGCACTATGCAGACTGTCCCTGCTTGTGATTTTTTTCATATTGAAGGATACGATTTTGTCATTGGGTAAAAAGCCGATTCTGTCCGCAGGTCCGTTCTTGATAACCTTTGTGATTATAATACCGGTTTTATCTTCCATGTCGGTTACGCTGAAACCAAGCCAAATCGGGCTTTTCTCCGGTTCTGTTTCGTTCTGTGCTTCCCATTTTTCTTTCGTCATCAAAGCCAACTCAAGAATAATACGTTCTTCACCTCGGAAAACCACACACCCGACTTCCTGACCGACATAATATCTTGTTAGAGCTTTTTTGATGTCTTCTAACGTTTTGACCTTGATTTCGCCGAAATAATAGAGACGGTCATTGAGCATGAATCCAGCTTTTACTGCAGGTGAATTTGCTACAAGTTGCGAAATATATACACCGTCTTCTTTCTCAATAGCTGAAAAACCGATAAATGGTTTTCCTTTGGGTTTTTCCGGTTCCGTCTTTTCAGGAACTGATTCATCTGGTCTTGCCTGCAATTTTAGTCGAAGCATATATCTTTTATCAGCTCTAACAACAACCATTACAACAGTTTGTCCGACTTTGTATTTACCAATTTCAGTTTTTAAACCATCAATGTTTTTAATTAATGAGCTACCCAGTGAGTAAATTTGGTCACCGACTTTTGCATCAGCTGCGTCAGCAGGTCCACCTTTTACAACTTCAGTAATAATAACTTTACCCTCAGATTCCCCAACCATCACGCCGATATAAGGTTTACCTGTTGCCTCTGGTTCTTCCTTTTTCTCTGGTTGAGTCTGAGTTGGTGCAGCTGCAAAAGTGAGGTTATGCTCGAATTTCTTGTTATTGCGAACAACAATGACGGTAATTGTCTGTCCAACTTTGAAATTTGTAATAGCTTTTTGGAGTTCAACGAGAGTTTTCACCTCAATTCCACCAAGTGAAAAAATTGTATCACCGGTCATAATTCCTGCTTTGTTTGCGGGTCCACCCGGTACAACTCGTTGAATCAATAATCCATTAGCAGTTTGAAAAATTTCGATACCCATGTAAGGTTTTGCAGCAGGTTTTTCCTCGACTTGGGGTTTTGGTTCTAAAGTTATTGTTGCGATAATAATCTGTTCACCACGTTTGATGCCAATTCCGACACGCATTCCTGCATTGAAATTTGGTAATATTTCCTTAAAACCATCGAGATCGCGAATGATATGCTTGCCAAAGGAAGTGATTTTATCATCAACCTTGATACCTGCTAAATCTGCAGGACTTTTCGGAGTAACCATAGTAACTAATATACCGGATTTATCTTCAGTGTTTGCAGCACGGAATCCAAGCCAGTAATCAACCTTTTTTGGTGGCTCTGGTTTGGTTTCTTTGTCTTCATTAAGATATTTCTCAAGTAATTTCTGAAGTGATTCTTTGACGTGTTTCTTGATTTTGTCAAGCTGTTCGTCAACCTCCTTTTTTAACTCTTTCATTAGCTTTTCTAGTTCGTTGTCCGATTGTGCCTGTGCTGTTGCTGGCATTAACATTAAGATTAGTGCAACAACCTGCAAAAAAATCAGAAACTTTTTCATTCTTTCCTCCGTATAAAATTAACAGTAATTAATACTCATGCATAAAATGTTTGTTTGAGCATTCTATTGAACAAAATTTGAATCAGCAAAACGATAAAAATATTAACATTTTCAGTGTGTAAAATATTACTTTTCACTTTTTACGGTTTCGAAGTTTGTTTATTATGTGATTAATATTTTATCTTTCTTATTTTAACTTGATACAGGAGATATTTATGAAATTTCGTCATTTCTTGTTAGTTATGCTGCTTGTTTCCTTTGCTATCATTGCTATTGCACAGGATACGGAGAAAGCTAAGGACAAAACTGAAGGTGAAGAGAAAGCTCGTGAATTTGGTCCATCCTGGGAAACCCTTGGTATGATGCACTATGCAAAGCAGGAATGGGACGACGCTATTTATTATTTACGACGTTGGCTTGAAGCTGACCCACGAGACAGCGGGACTTGGTATAATCTTGCGTGCTGTTACGGTCTTAGTTTATCTGAAGAGAAGGCGATTGATGCGTTTGAAGCATCGGTTGAAACCGGCTGGAGTGATGCTGAGCATGCAATGAATGATGAGGACTTAGAAATAATCTGGGAAGATGAAAGATTTAAGAAAGCTGTTGAACGCTGCAAGCTGAATGTAACAAAAGTTGACGGTCCTCAAGGTTACATTCGCAGATACATTGAGCTAAAGCGCATGGGGACATACATCGCGATGCTTCCGCCTGATTATGAAAAATCCAAGAAAAAGTATCCTCTTGTTGTGATTTTGCATGGTTGGGGTTCAACAGAGCTTGGTCACGGAAGACTTTCGGATGCATGGGGCAGAGAAGAAGTTATTTACATTGCTCCACGATATCCATATGCAGCCACATCAATTTTTCTTGGTGCAAAGAAGGCTGGTTATTCCGCATATTATGATGGCGAGGAAGTTGAGGAAAAATACTGGGCTGGAATGATGGAACAGGCTGTAAACTGGGTGTTCGCATGTGTTGACGATGCGAAAAAACAGTATCGCGTTAAAGGCGAGAAAGTCTTTATTTTCGGACACAGTCAGGGTGCAGGTCTTGCAAACACTTGCGGTTTCACGCGTCCTGAACGCATTGAAGCATATGTTGCTTATGCAGGCTGGCTCGATGATAAATTCCAGAACGAAAAATGCTACAAAAAAGTTGCAGAGAATAAAGTTAAAGTTTTCCTACTTCACGGTAACGAGGACAAGCGAGTAAATCCTGAAGCATCAATAATGCCAGCGAAGCTACTCAAGGACGCAGGGATCGATTGTACTCTGAAACTTGTTGCATCAACCCACAGCTTTTCACCTGATGTTAATGAATACATGACATTTTGGATAAAAAAATATGTTCGTGGCATGGATGTTAAAGATGAAGTGCCTGATGCGGAATTTACTCCAAGCCCAAAGGATGAAACCGAGGAGAAATCGGAATAGCATAATCTTAAGATTGTAAAACATCCTTCGAGCATACAGTTCTGAGGATTTTTTTATATACAAAATGAACAAATTCTGTACAAAATATTATGTTCGGAATTTAACTTTATTGTGGTTGCCAAATGCACAGAGCTTTTTTTGCTATTGTTTTCACTACATTCAAAGAAATCAGAAGACAACCGAGTATTTGGATAATATTCATTGCTGGCATACTGCTTACACTTGCACTTCCAACATTAACCGTTTTTGCAATTGGAGAGGAGAAAAAACTGTTATTTTCTCTGGGTGTTTCAACGTTTGAACTTGGCGGATTGATTATCGCAATATTCGGCGCATTGAAGGCAATTAGTACAGAGATTGATAACAAAACCATACTCGTTCTGATGTCCAAACCAATATCTCGAACAAGCTTGATTCTCGGTAAATTTATCGGTGTTTCGCTAACGATTTTCCTGTTTCATCTGTTAATTTCAATATCATTAATTATTTCGTTTTATTTTTGGCATAGCATTCAGGGCATCAACGGAACTTATCTATATCAGAATGCGGGATTTGGAGGTATTTTCAACCTTGAAGCACCGTATATTTTTGCGTCTGCTTATGCGCTTTTATTGCAGAATCTCATTTTAACGGCTGCATTAATCACCGGTTCCGTAATTATGCCGATTATCGGTAATTCAATTCTGGGTATATTTCTTTTCTTTGTAGGACATCTTAACGATTGGCTTGACTATGTATTTAATGATGTTTATATTGTTTCAACTTTAGTAAATATTTTGCCAGATTTTCAAATATTTGATATAACCGGTTTCTTCAGGGGACAGATTGCGGTTCCTTTTTCATACTTGGTTGCAGGAACTTTGTCATGTATTTTATACACAACTGTTTTTCTGCTGCCGGGAATATGGATTTTGAATCGCAGAGATTTTAACTAAGGAGTAACATTCAGTGAAATACGCTGTACTTGGAGATATACACGCAAACCTTGAAGCATTGCAAACAGTGCTTGAATTTGCTGAAGGACAGGGAGTAAAGCAATTTCTGTCCGTTGGTGATATTGTTGGTTATGGCGCAAATCCTAAGGAGTGTATCGAGATTATCAATGAATTAAATGTTCCTCTTGTTGCAGGCAACCACGACCATGCTGTCGCCGGTAAACTTGATGTTGAGTTTTTCAATTCATATGCGAAACAGGCGGTACTATGGACTAGAGAAGCAGTCGGTAAGCAATGGATAGAGTGGTTGAATTCAATTAAACTTGTCAATATTTACAATGATAATATTACACTTGTTCATGGCAGTCTGAATTTTCCAGATATGTTCGATTATATTCAAACGAGTTATGATGCTCATCTTTCGCTTGAAACCCTGAAAACACGCGTCTGCTTCCTTGGTCATTCGCATGTTCCTATCACTTTTTTCTCTGGACCTGCTGTTTCATATTCGATGCAGCAAGAGATTGACATGCAGGGGTTTGAGAAAGTACTGATAAACGTGGGTTCTGTCGGACAACCTCGAGACGAGAATCCTAAAGCTGCTTTTGCGATTTATGATGAAGATGAAGACAAAGTACAGATTCACAGACTTGAATATGATGTTGAAAAAGCTGCTCAAAAGATTCTAGATGCTGGTATGCCCGATATTCTTGCGGAACGTCTATATCACGGACGTTAAAACAAAATTTTCGTTATGTATAATTTGCTAGCGGATGCGGTCGTCGTTATCCTTAACATTATTAGGTTTGTTAAATGGGTCCATTGGTTTTGAATTCTCACGGGGCATATCCTTGACAGTTTTCTTCAAATTTTCAATATCAATCCTATCAACTTTACGCATCTTAGTCGTCTGCATAATGTTAGTAAACGAGAGAAAGAAATCATCAATTACCGTTGAGAAAAATCTATGATCCTTGACTTGCTCGTAATACTTTTTCATGAACCGCTCTACATTGCCTAACATCATGACAATATTATCTTTGTCAGAAGGTATCAGCGAATCTCCGCCGAAACCTGTTGATGCCTGATAATACATATGAATGTAAGACACGAGAATCAGCAATGCGACAACAATATCAAGTGTTGGATGAAAAATCCTTGTTGCCATGCCTTTATCGCTCTCGGACTTTATATCAACGGATAATAGGAATTCGTTTCCAGTATAGAAAGGATGAGTGTAATACGACATCAAGAAATTATGCAGAACATCGTAGGGTTGTTTACCGAGTGCTTTTCTGACGTTCATTGGTTGAAATTCGTTTAGAATCTTTGATGAATCTTGTGAAAGGTATGCCTTAAGAAAACTGGGTTTAATTGTAATGAGTTTGATAATATTCAAAGTTTCATAATTATTGCGCAATTCAGTCAAAGCAGAATTATAATACCTTGAGTCAAGCATGAGATTTGCGGTTACAAAACCCTCGATAATGCGTGTAAAGTTATAAATTTGAATTTTTTTAAGGTTTTTACCGATATTATTCTGGTCTTTAAGGAAATCAATGAATTTGTGAAGCATCAAGAGTTGTTCAAGATAAACTGTCGCCAATCTTATTTCCTCTTCGATAATTTCGTTTCGAGGAAACATTTTGTGGTCTTCTAGTAATAATCTAGCGAATTCGCGACTATTCATCAAAGCTCCAGCGTATCAAAGAGGTGATTCAAAGATATTTAATTATTATTGTACAATTTCATAATATCGTCTAAATCTAAAAAATCAAAATAATTTGATATATCGCATTGAAAAATTGTATCTATATTTTGCTTTTTTGGGTGCAAAACAACATAAATTCAATTTTCAATATTATTAACGTACTTAATTTGTTGAAATCCACAAACCAATATTACTTCATTTGTACAATAAAACACAGCAATTGTTTGAAATGTTATCAGTATTAATTACTATGAACACACACATGGGATTTTTGTGCAATATGGGCATCCGTTTTCATATCGTTTTTTTACATTCTCAAGTTTTATTCCCGCCATTGATGCTAGAGTTGACAACCAT
>CAYZQB010000011.1:0-33728 GCA_964480395.1 uncultured Planctomycetia bacterium | reverse complement strand
GCATCCCTGCCTGTGTCTAGCAATGTGAGTCATCAATGACAGGCAAGGATGCCTGTCCCACTGCTTTCTCTGGAATGACACAACCGAGTTAAGTTATATCGCGGTTATGTTCAAAATCTTAGCTTTTGTCTGGGTCGTCATCGAGGATTTTCGGTCGTGGTAATGCTGATGTTGCATCTTTGTTGTCAGATTCAGGCTTTTCCACAGCTTCAGCCGGTTTATTCTGCTCATTTTCGGAACTTTCAGCAATCTCACCTTCTGGGGAATCTAATTTTTTTTCTATCAGGTCAGCAGAATCTTCAGTATTTTCCTCGGTTTCCTCATTATCAGCGTAAGTTTCTTCGAGTCTTTGTTTTTCCGCAAGCAATTTCGCTTCTTTTTCTTTCTGCAGCTTCTCTGCTTTTTCTTTCGCTTTCTTGCGTAATTCATCGATTGCTTCAAGATTGCCTTCTTTGAGCAGCACAGCAAGCTCTTCACCGGAGATTGTTTCGAACTTCATGAGAGCATTTGCAATCAAATCAAGCTCATCTCTTCTATCCTCAATTATTCGCTTTGCTTCAGTTTCAGATTTTTTAATAAGTTTAATCAATTCTTCATCAATCTTCCGAGCCATGTCCTCCGACAAGGTTTTATGACGAGCAATCTCTCTGCCCAGAAAAATATGCTCCTCAGATGTCGAAACATTGATAGGTCCAATATTCTCATTCATTCCCCAGTTCGTTATCATCTGCCTTGCGATTTCCGACGCCTGTTTAATGTCACTACTCGCACCGGTTGAAACTTCGTCGAAAACGAGTTTTTCGGCGATTCTACCGCCAAACATCACTATCAGAGTTTCGCGAAGGAAATTCTCGGAATAAGTCTGCCGGTCCTCAAGCGGCAGCGACATTGTTGCACCGCCGTAATTTCCTCGCGGGATAATTGTAACTTTATGCACGGGATCGGTGCTTTTGAGGTAATGCTGCAAAAGTGCGTGACCTGCCTCGTGAAATGAAGTCAGCTTGCGTTCGCGTTCTGAAATCACCTTCGATTTTCTTTCCTTGCCAAAGCGAACTTTGTCGCGTGATTCCTCAAGTGATTCCATGTCAACTTGCGTTTTTGCACGCATAACCGCGTAAATTGCCGCTTCGTTGACCATGTTTGCAATATCTGCACCGGAAAAACCAGGTGTTGCACGTGCAATACGCTCAAAATCCATATCAGGGATATGCTTGACTTTTTTCATATGCACTTCGAATATTTTCTCACGACCTTTAACGTCAGGCAGGTCAATAATGACTTTTCTGTCAAACCGTCCGGGACGAAGCAGAGCTGAATCAAGAACATCAGGTCTGTTCGTTGCAGCTATCACAATAACTCCGCTGTTCGACTCGAAACCATCCATTTCTACCAAAATCTGATTAAGTGTTTGTTCGCGCTCGTCATGCCCACCACCGAGACCTGAGCCACGCTGTCTTCCAACAGCATCTATCTCATCAAGGAAGACAACGCATGGTGCTTTTTCTCGCGCCTGTTTGAAAAGATCGCGAACTCGAGATGCGCCGACACCTACAAACATTTCGACGAAATCCGAACCGGAAATATTGAAAAACGGAACATCCGCTTCACCGGCAATTGCTTTTCCCAAAAGTGTCTTGCCACATCCGGGAGGACCAATCAAAAGCACACCACGCGGAATTTGTCCGCCGATGCTCACGAATTTTTCAGGTGTTTTCAAAAACTGCACAAGCTCGTGCGTTTCCTCGACAGCTTCGTCAATACCGGCAACGTCCTTAAATGTTACTTTCACCTGTCCTTTTTTATACAAACGTGCTTTGCTTTTTGCGAAGTTGAATGCAGCACCAGGTCCGCCTGCACCACCACCAGCTTTTCGTAGGAAAACAAACCAAAGAAGCCCAAAAATCAGTACAATGGGCATAATGTAATATATCAAAACCATTGAAAACATTGTGCCCGAAGTACCTTCAGTATAATTCTCACCAAGATAATACTGCAGTCTATCAGTAAAATCTTCTGGAATGCTTCTGTCGCTTGCGATTGCAACACGGAAATATTTTATCGGTTTTTCAATTTTCGGTAATTTCTGCTGATTAATGAATTCTCCTCGAAATTCTTCGTTACCGATTCTTTTGACTTCCGCAACCTTAATATTCTCTTTCTGTTGTGCAAGTGTTACAGGTGTGCCATCAGTATTTTTCAGCAATTTGAGCTGGGATTCGCTTGGAAACCAACTGTAAAACAATCCTGCTGAAATCTCTTTATATTTCGAGCTTGTACCACCCATAATCAGATATATCAAGCCACCGACCATAATCATGATAAATATTAATGGCAGAATGCTCTTCTTATGCTGTTCATCCTCAGGTGGTGGTACTGGTTGATTTGGTTTGTCAGGCATTTACGATGCTCCTAATTTTCAGTCGCAGATTAATCCGAAAAAATCGGTGAGTGCAATCATTTAATTAACAATTAACTTTAAAGAAAGTTTCATAAAAAATGAATTATGCAATATAGCAAACAATCTGCAATATTTGCAAGCTTTTTCATACTCAATCTCTTTCTACTTAAATATTTCACCTGCTAATTTTTCAAGTTTTGCAGCAACACAATATTTCAGCTTGTGCATATATCATGGGATGTTTACTTAAATATTTCACCTGCTAATTTTTCAAGTTTTGCAGCAACACAATATTTCAGCTTGTGCATATATCATGGGATGTTTACTTAAATATTTCACCTGCTTCTTTGAACCAGAACAGAATGTCGAGATGAGCAAGTGGAATTTCGATTTTATGTGCGAAAATCTTCATTTGTGATTCGATTTCGTAATAGATTTTCTTTGAAATCGATGCAGGTTGTTTTTGTATAACCTTGAAATTTACAAGGTTGCGAAGTATATGACGGTCAAGGATTGCTATTTCATCACCTTTCCCGACGTTACGCAGAAAATGGCTTGCTTCTTTGAAACCATATCCCTTGACGTTTTGGACGAGGTATTCCCGTGCCTGGCGAACATCAAGCATATTCAGCTTATCTTTGATTACAAATTTACCATTAATGAGGAATTTTTCACGTGCTTCGATGATATTACGTGTTTTGTTGTTGTGAAACCGGACGCCTTCGAGATGCTGCACAATTTCATCTGCTGTTCCATTGATTAATACTTTGTGGGAAACGAGATTTTGGACGGCAGCCCAGCATTTTCGGGCTTTTGATTGAGGTGTAAGGAGGCAGAAAGTAAATTCAGCGAATAATTCCTCGTCGGTGTATGAATCCCAAATTTTGGTAAATTCTGCAAGCCGTTTTACTATGTCGTCTTTAATTTCAGCATAAATCGCCTTTAATTCCGATGTAATCGCTTTTTTATGCTGATTCATATTTCCGTTTATTAAAATCCAATTTATATTTAGAACATTTTCGGAGTTGGATTATTCAAAAAAAAACTCCGTTTAAACGGAGTTATTAGTCTAAATGCCATTTCGAGTGGTTATTTTACAGGATTCTCTGGCTTATCCGGATGAGCAGGCTTTTCTGGCTTTTCTGGTTTTTCTGGTTTATTCTGCCAATTCTCCAGCTTTTTCTTTTGGTCGTCATCTAGTTGAGATTTGATTTTTTCGATTAATTCCTGAAATAATTTCTGCATTTTACCTTGCATTTGGTCAGGATTTCCTTGTTTTTCTCTGAGTTTCTCAGCAGCATCCCTAAAATCTTCGAAAAATTGCTTGATTGCTTTTTGCTGTTCATCATTGAGTTCCAGGATTTTAACAAGGTTTTCAAAATTGTATCTTCGCTGGTTCTGTTTTGGTTCTCGATCCCGAAGTTGTTGTTCCGCATTTTTCTGAAGTTCTTTCAGTTTTTCAAATTGTTCTGAAGTCAGAATTTTCTTAATTTCAGCATCGAATTTATCTTTTAGCGATTTCATTTTTTCAGCAATTTCTTTCCTGTTCAAACCGCTGTCTTTAAGTATTTCCATCAACTCTGCATGTGATTTTTCATAATTTTTTAATGCTTTTTCATATGTTTTTTTCTGCGATTCGCTCAATCCGAGTTCTTCAATAATTTTCGAAGGATCAAATTGTTTGCGATTAGGTGGACCTTGGCGATTTTGCTGTTCAAGAAATAATTTCTTCCAAATTTCATTGAATTTTTCCCATTGAACTACGGTAAGAATTTCTTTAAGCGATTTTTCAAGTTCTTTGTTAATTTCTTCGATTTTGTCCTTGATTTTCGTGCTTGTCCATCCGTCTTTACGCGCCTGTTCCTGGAGTTTGCTCATATCTTTCATCATTTTTTCATAAGTTTTCAAAAATTTCTTTTTCTGCTCTTCAGATAATCCGAGTGCTTTTGCGATATTATCAGGTGTCATCCAGTTTTCACGTTCTCTATTTTGATTGCCTTGTTGTCGGGATTTTTCCAACTTGTCCATCTCTTTTTTGAATTCATCGTATTTGTCACCGAGTAACTTTTTCAGTTCTTCCTCGTGTTTCTTCTTAAGTGCATCAAGCTCTTTCTTCATTTCTTCACGCAATTTCTGCTGGTTTTCCATCATTTTGACAAAAATATCTTCAAGCTGCTTTCTTTGTTCGTCGTTCAGCTTGTATTTTTCCTTTATTGTATCGAGGATTTTCTTCAGCATTTCGATTCTTCGCTCGAACATTTCTTTTTCCATTTTATCACGGTCTTCATCGCTTAATTTCTTATCTTTCATCCTCGGATTATCTTTATCACCTTTGAAAGGTCTATCTCCGTTACCACCCCTATTGGGCATAGGTTGTGCAATCAGCATGGAACTAAGAGCAATTACAATTGCGATTGTTAAAAATGTCTTTTTCATTTTGTCCTCCATTGAAATATCTTCACATGAGTAATAAAACACAGTCAAGCAAATAAGGTTTCGATACAATTCTTAGTTACAATATCACTGATTCTCAATTAAAATGATGAAAAAAGCGATAAAGTCTGCTTGACATACATCCCAAATACAAGATAATTGTTTGAACTTTAACCATCCCCTCCCCAAAAAAAGTATGAAATTCGAGCTCCTGCTTAAGATTTACTTTTTGCGGAGTCGTTTTTCAATGTTTACGATATTTAGAATATTCTTTATTTGATGTTTTATAAATTATTTTCTCTTGGATTCTATATTTTTGATTATGTATTTGTGAAAAACCCTTTGTAAACCGGTAATATCAGACTGAATTTATCATGGCGGGATTGTAAAAACGAGCTTACTTTATTAACCGGCAGAATATCTGCATGGTGAACTAGATTTTCTTGAAATTTATTAAATTGTCGCAGATTCTTGCGGAGAGTGGTTCTTTGCAAGCTTGTGAATTAGGGTTTATTGGAATTAGTTATTAGAGAAAATTTTTACCACATATGGAATTCACTTTATCGCGAATAAGTTTTTTTACTAACACAAATCGAAGAGGTTAGACATGGCAAAAGTAGCATGGGGGATTGAACTCGGTACAACTTCCGTCAAAGCTGTGAAGATGACAACAACAAAGGAAGATGTGGAAATACTCGATATTCAGATTGTCGAGTTACCGAAATTTGACCCAGAATTGGAACAGACTTATGAGGAGCGACTGCAGGTTGCACTCATGGATTTATCGAATCAGGTAAAGATGAAAAACGACGAAGTTTTCATCTCAATACCTGGGCATCAGACTTTCAACAGATCAATTGCAATTCCTTATCTTGACCCTAAGAAATTTCGTGAAACCGTGCGTTTCGAGGCGAAGAACCAATTTCCAGGTCAAATTGAAGAATCGAAAATATTGTGGGATTATCAGCTTGTTACGCCGAATCCGACACCTGGCGAGGATGTTGAAGTGCTGCTGTTCGCTGCAAGACGCGACACGGTCAGCCAATACATCGATATGTGCAACAATGCCGGTATCAAGGTTGTGGGTGTACAGATTTCGTCACTTGCAATCTATAATTTCATTCGTTACGACCAGAAATTCGGTAAAAGCGGGATAATTGTTGACATCGGAGGTGATGTTACAGACCTTCTCATTATCGACGATATCAGAGTATGGATGCGCACTCTTTCACAAGGTTCTGTTGAAGTAACTAAAACATTGCAAAATCGGTTCAAAATTCCGTTTGACGAAGCTGAACAACTCAAAATCAAGGCTGCCAAATCCAGACAGGCAGAAAAAATATTCGGTATTATGAAGCCTCCGCTTCGTGAACTTCTAAGCGAAATTCAACGTTCACTGGGCTTCTACAAATCACAAAATCCGGACACCAAGCTTAATTACATGTTTCTCATGGGTGCTGGCTCGAATCTATTGGGTCTGAAAAAATTCTTTGAACAGCAACTTCAATTCAGGGTTGATAAAGTCGTCCGGCTTAGACGAATTCAGGTCGGCAGAACTACAAATCCTGAGATGCTGCAGAAGAACATCACTTCTCTACCCACAGCAATCGGTCTCGCTTTGCAAGGACTTGGTGAAGCTTCAAATAAAATCAATCTTGTTCCTGAAGAGGTTTCATTCAAACTCATTGAAGACGCAAAATTCCCAAGAGTTGCGATGTTCGCTTTCCTTCTTATTCTAGCTGCACTTGCCCCAATTCTTCGCGGAACACCACCGGTAACCAAAACAATTCTCGCATCGAATAAGAAAACTGAATTTCAGAACAAGGTGAAGCAGAATGAAAGTGATTATGCAAAATATCAGCAAATTCGAATTTCCGAAGGTATTTTGACGAAATACAATTCGATGCAGGGCGGAAGAAACATGTCCATTCATGTTGAGAATGCGTTCTTACAGTTTATGAAAAGCAATGTACTTGCTAACGAACTTATTGCTTTCAATTCGCAGTATCGACCGCTGAAAAGTGCTGAATCCTTTGCTGCTGCCGATACGAAAATTATTGATGCAGATGGAAATATCGTCGATGGAAGTGACAATCTCGTTAGCTGGGATGAATTTTACGATGTGTACAATTTATTAGTAAATTCTGTTGATGTGAATTTTGATGAAGCAGATGTTGACGATGATTGGCAGTTAGACAAAACTGAAGCAGCGAATTTGAAACCAACAAAACCTCGGTCGAGAGCTCTTTTCAAGAGCTGCAGCGTGGTTAACCAGCTTCTATTCAAATTTGATTGGAAAGCAGGAGAACGATATTATTGGGTTCCCTCAAAATTGGATGATATTCGAATTTTACACTCGTCGCAAAGTGCTGACAAAGCCAAGGTTGACAATCACATTAAGGACAATCCATTTGAATCAGATTTCGCGGATGCTGCAAATACTGGTGACAGGGATAAAATTGCAGCCCAAGCATCGAAAATTATCGACAAAATTCACATGCTTGAACCTGATACAAACAATCTTCCTTATTACTGGTACAGACCGCGATCCTATGCAATACAATATGAAATCATGATTCCAGTAGATGTTGCCATGGAGAAAGCGACGATTGGTCGAGGCGGGGATTTGAGTTTCAGCAATCCTGAAAGAGAACAAAGTTTTCAGCTTCATCTTGAAAAAGTCAGAACCTTAATCGAAAATAAGCTGAATTCAATTCTGCAAAAAACACTGCCACTTGAATTTACTTTTGAAATCAAAACAACAGAATTGGTGGGTAAAATCGATACGCTGAATCAGCATATTACAAAACGACCTACACTCGAAAATCTTCCGCTGAACCTGTACAAAACACTAGCCATCGCAATCAAGGTCGATTATCTCGATCCTAAAATGGGTAAAGTTGTTTGGAAATCACCTGACGGCAAAGATTTCAGAGTTCTCGTTAAACCTGAATTCTTGAAATATATGAGAAAAAATGCTCTCGATACGAAATACGATTATGAGAAAAGCATAACAGGGGATACTTCCACAAAAGATAAAACCAGCAATAACGGCAGACGCACATTCCAGATTTACAGTACGGGTAAGGATAATGATCGACTCGGTATCGTAAAAGCGACGTATCTTGATTCCAGCGGGATTAAAGATCAAAGACTGATAAGCTGGATTAACGGCGAAGATGAGACCGTTGAATATCCGAAATCGCTTGGCATACGCCTGATTGAGCTTAATTTCAAACTTGACGAAACGTCAGAGGACAACAAGATCAAGAATATCAGGGATGCTGACGTTATCGATTTGTTTCTTTATCAGTAACAATCCTCGATTGTTTAAGTTTACAACACTGTCAATAGGGCAGGAAACTTTCGAATCCTATTGACAATACCGTGAAAAAAAGCAGGTTTACCTGCCAAGGAGGTGAATAAATGGAATATGTAATTGTATTTTTAATAATGTACGCTTACCTGGCGTTCAGTTTTCAGACCATAGCAAAGAAGTCAGGAACGGAGAACGCGATTCAAGCATGGATACCCGTGATGAATCTGATATTAATTGCTCGAATATCACAGAAGCCCGACTGGGTTGGCGTTTTGTTGTTGATTCCGATTGTCAATTTCGTTGTTGGCATTTACCTGATGATTGAGATTATCAAGATCATGCATAAACCCGCATGGCTGGGCTTGTTGTTGATGATTCCCGGTCTTGGGTTGATAGTTCCGGGCATTGTTGCATTTTCGAAAGGAACCGCACCAGTATCCAAGCAAATTGGCAATTTGATAATTTCAATGGTTGTTTCGTCTTTTATTATCTCAATAATTGTCTATTTAGCACTGACATACATACCAATTAAAAATGTTGCCAAGAAAAATCAAGCTTTCTCACCGGAACAGATCAAAGGATTGGACAAAAAGTTCAAAACTACGCCGAAAACCGTTACTATCGACAATTTACGAACGTACCACGATAGTATTCGAAAAGAACGTGCTCAGATTATTGCTGTCCTAAATCAATTTGATATCCCAATCGAGATGCATTTTCCCGGGATGACACCAAAAGATAGTGATAAAAGTTTCAGTATCACCAATTTTAAGACCAAGATGAATGTTTATGTAGCGGCGTTAAAATCATATTATCAGAAGTCTATCATGATGAAACCTGCTGATGCTGTGGAAGACAGCTTCAATCCGAGTACACTAAAATACGCACAAGAACCTTTCGACGTTGTGAAGCAAGACCTTGATTCAATAGAACAATGTCGGCTTGCACTTAAGAAGTTTCTTATTATTACCGAGCTTGTAAATTCGCTGCAAGCTAGTATCACAAAACTAACTGAGCTTGCTGGTGCAGAAGATGCAAGTCCCGAACTTGCCAGATTTATTAAACAAAAGCCAATTTGTGCCATTGTCAGTCTCAAATTTCCCGAACTGAAAGAAGGTACAATTGAAAAACTTCGAGATGAGAAGAGTATTGCTGGATTGGACAGCTCAATGTTTTATTCTACACTGCCATTTAAGCTTGAAATCGTCCTTGAACCTGAGCTTTACTCACTTTTCTATCGTGATATTGCAACACCAAAAGAGATGAATATTCAACACAATAAATTTCAAGAGACAACAAGCAAAAATGAAGAAGAAGATATTGAAAAAAATGTAGATGCCGAAATAGAACGGATTGAAGCGTTTTACAAAATTGATGACGAAAGAACAAAACTTGAAATGGCAGATACTGCAGTTCGAATGAAATACGGATTACGGTTCGATTTCCTCTCATCATCAGTAAAAATAAGTGAGATTTATGACAAGAAAGAGACGAAGCTGCTTGCTGATAAAGAGACACGGAAAAAATATATCGAATTATTTCCTGAATTAATCGGTAAAGAATTAGCAAAACCGCTACCACCGAAGGGTAAAGATGCTAAGGACCATAAAGGTCGATGGGAGAATTGCTTTAAAGTTCAAGAAAAATTAAGCAAAGCAATTGCAGTTGACAATGCATCTGGACCTTCATACTTTGTTGCAATCATCGATGGTGCTGCTGTTGACTTTAAGCTGGATTCATTTATATCAAGAGTCATGTACGAGCATTTGGTTATATCAGGTGCTATTGCGCCGATGAACTCGGATGAATAAGAATATCTTAACTATTTAATAAACTGAAAGCCAAAAGAAGTAATTACAAATTGTTATGAAAATGTTTTCAGCAAAAAACAAAGAATAAGGAGAATATAATGGGTAAAAAAGCAGCTTCAACGGAAGCGAAAAAAGGAAAGCAGAAATTCATACAAATCTCAGATATTATAATCATTATACTGTTCTGTGTGGGTTTGTTGTCTTTCATTTTAATAACGTGGATGGGTTCAAAGGGTATTGCAAGTCCCGATAGATTTCTGACTTCGATAAACAAAATGATAACAGGGCTTAAAGGGGATAATATTCCATCACCAAAGATTGAACCATATTCAGAAATAATGGATGAAAGATTGGAACCCAGCAAATATGTAACACGAGAAGGATTGGATCTTTCAAAAGTGACAATTCCGGGAAAATCTGCATATGTAGAACCCAGCGTAGTAATACATATTCCTCTGCCGGGTGAAGAAACCTCTCCTGTTACGGAGATTACTGTTGTCCAAGCGGGAACCTCGAAAGGAAATATCAATATTGAATGGACTCCTGCAATAAACGACGCATGTAAATATTATCTAATCAGATGGTGGCGTATGTCGAGTTTCGAAGAACCTGAAAAATACTCGGATTTAGATACAAGAAACGACAAGAAATTTAATTCTGATTGGAAAGAAGGTAAACATGAAATCGTCTCGAAAGTAGCTAAATACCGCATTACGGACGTAACTCCCAATATAAAGTACTTAATTGACGTTCAGTCGTTGGATATCGATCATAATCCCTGTAAATATCAGGAAGCTCTTGAGAACGCATATATTGCTGATATTTCTTCAGCCGGTCTGGAAAAAGCGATGCCGATTCCGATGAACTTCAGGATTGAAAAAGCAACGTTAGCAGGTGTCGAACTCAGATGGGATACAATTGACAAGGTTCTCAGAGTGGATAGATCCATCTCATATCCTAATGTTGATACGATAAAAATTGCATTTTTCAGATGGAAAAACGGTGATATTGATAAAAAAGAGCTTATGAATCCTGCGACAGAGACTAATCCTTTCGGCACAATATTAGATAGATATCAGGACGATTCAATTGAACCCGATGTGCCGTACAACTACGGAATTCAGTACTATCATGTTGAGAGTTATCCTGATTGGGACAACAAGGAAGTCAATTATCTTTATGACGAGTTGCTTGAACTTACGATTCAGGACGTAAATCCGAGAACTGGCAAAGCTGTTTTTGTGAATAATAAACCTGTTTGGGTTACTCGCAAGGTTTACGCTTCTAAACTCATAAAGCTTGAAAACACAATTGAACTCAAGGATAGACCGGTTGTAGAAGTAAAATCGATATACGGCTCAGAAAATCCTGATAGTAAAAACTCAAAAGCGACAATTCATCTAACCGTGTACAAAAATCTGCCTGTTCCTGAAGATCCGACACAGTCAAAATTCGTACGTGTAAAAGTTGCGCTTGATGTTAAATATGACGATATTATCAAAGGTGAAACTACTAAACCTCTTGAAATTGACGGTGTACCATTTACAAAAACAAGCAGATACTGGAATCTCATACGCGAAAAGAATATTATAATTAATTATGAGACAACGCTAAAGATTGTCGGAATACACAGCATTGAGTACAAGTATGAAAAAGGCAGCACGGATTCGGTTTTGTATCTTGAAGTTAAGAATATTGATCCCGATTATGCAGATAACTGGTCCTTCAAGCTTTATCGCAAGAAGGACATCGATGATGCAAAAAAAATCAGGGAAGCTGAGGAAAATAGCGAGTCAAAACCCAATGAAAGCGGATTGAGAAAGAAAGCGCTTATTCCGAACAAACCTGAGGACAGACAATTCGGATTGAATAAAGAAGAACGTGAAGAACTCTTGAAGAAGATTGAAGCTTTAACTAAAGAACATAAGCAAAACAAAAGATGGTCTAAAAGCTATCCGTTTAATTTTTCACGTTCTTTTGAAGATTTATTGTGGGAATTTTCAATTGAGAACGAAATCAGGTTTTATCCGCGTTACATTCTCGAGGAATTTCCTATTCTTGAGGAATTCGACGAATTATTAAAACTCGTAAAAGAGTAAAATAATAAATTTGACTATTTTGCATAAAGCCGCAGACAGACTTTCTGCTTTTACCACAGCATTGTCAGTAGGTCATTTAGTTATCTGACCTATTGACAATATAGTAAAAAAAACAATCAAGGATTGGCAGACTTTCTGCTTTTCTTTAGCGATATTGACAGTAGGATTTAAGAGTTATTTGACCTATTGACAATATAGTAAAAAAAACAATCAAGGATTGTATGAAAGAATTTGGGAAAAAGGTATTGCAGGCGGAGATTGATGCGCTTAAGCAGGTGGCAGAGCTGATAGATGAGAGTTTTGACAGGGCTGTTGACACAATCTTGAAATGCTCAGGAAACGTTATTATCTCAGGAGTCGGAAAGCCCTGGTTTATTGCACAAAAGATAAGCGCAACGATGGCAAGTACTGGAACGCTCTCATTTCCGCTTCATCCTGCGGACGCGTTGCATGGCGACATAGGCAGAATCAGGCAAGGTGATGTTGTTGTGATTTTGTCGAATTCGGGTTCGAGCGATGAAATAACTAGAATGATACCGATTATTAAGCAGTTTGGCGCAATTATGATAGCCATGACGAGTAATCTCGATTCACCACTTGGCATGAAGTCGGATATTGTATTGAATCTTGGTAAAATACATGAAGCATGCCCGCTGGGACTCGCGCCGTCTGCTTCATCGACGGCTCTGCTCGCACTTGGCGATGCACTTGCGCTTGCTGTGTTGAATGCACGTAACTTTACACGGGAAGATTATGCGAAATATCATCCTGCGGGTGCATTAGGCAGAAAACTTATGCAGGTTGAGGAAATCATGCGCGATTTAAGCAGAACACCGATTTTGCACGAAAACGTGCTGGCAAAGGATGCAATCGTCGAAATTACAAAACACCGCGCTGGTGCTGCATATGTTGTATCCGAAACAGGTTCGCTTATCGGGATTTTCACAGACGGAGATTTAAGACGTAATCTTCAGACAGGAACCGAATTTCTCAATAAGCAAATACGGAAACTCCTAACTGTTAATCCTCAGGTTATAATGGGTGATGCCTTAATTTCCGAAGCGTTGAAAACCATGAAAAAATTCAGGATCGATGAAATACCTGTTGTTGACTCGCAAGGGATTCTACTCGGACACGTTGACGTTCAGGACATTATTGACCTCGGACTCGCGCTTGATTAAGCATTGTTAAAACTAATGCACTCAGTGTCATTGCGAATGACCATCGGAAGCGAAACAATCTAATGGAATACACCGAATTGTTCAAAACACACAATTGAATTTCTTACACCTTCACATGTTGTTCGACCGAAAACACAAAATTTAAGGTTTCGTTGAGAAAAGCCTGCGAAATACAAGTCAATATCGTGAAAGCATTCACGACAACATAAAAAGTTGAATCAACATTTCTTCAGGTTGAAAAGGATGGGACGATCTCTGCTAAACCGACAGACTCGAAAAGACATAATCTGGAACGGAAAGAAAATGCAATCTTGCATACCTCGCAATGACAACGTAGTACAATGTTACAAAATAAATGATGTAGTGACACAGGCTTCCAGCGTGTGTCTTTGAGTACTGCAACCTTTGTCAGGCAAGGATGCCTGACCCACTAATCTATTGCTCTATATTTATGTAACAGTGAAGTAGTGTCTTAAAAACAAATGTAATCTTTTTTCGTGTTTTTCGTGGAAAAAATTCCAATGAAAAATTTTTTTGTATAAATTCTATGCTGACTTTATCGCCCAATTCCTTTGGAATATCGCGGAACCTCGAATAATCTTTCAAATATTCTCGGTTTCAGGATTAATCGGAATTCGTTTCAGTTCTGAGCCGATACTAATGAGCTTTTCGATCTTCTTTTCCGCTTTGTGCAATACATTCTCACATGCCTTAGAAATTTTTACGCCTTCCTCGTACAAAGTGATTGATTCCTCAAGCTCAAGCTGACCTTCCTCAAGTTTTCCCACGATTTCCTCAAGTCGTTGAACCAATTCTTCGAATTTATGTTCATTTTTCTCAATATCAGTATTATTGGTCATGTAACCCTCTCAATCTTTTTCTTTTCTTGGGAAACCGAATCTAAAACGAGAAATTTTCCAGGTTCCGTTGTTGAAAACATTGTAAGTAAAATATTTCTTAATGCCAGCAGCATAGATAATTTGACCTCGAACCGCTGGTGGTTTCTCAACTGTCGAGAATTTCTGAACCTCGAAAGAACCCATGTCGAGAAGTTTTTTGAATTTTCGAGCATCCTCATCATGCTTATTTTTTGCGAAATATTCGACATCGCACAATGAAATAGCATAGTAAATATCATCGTTTGCGAGTGCATCAAGAAATTCTTCGGCTTTTTTGACTGAATATTTATCGCGCATGACTTTTTCAGCAAATTGTTTGAATTCCGCGGTGAATCCACCTTTTTTTATGTTATCACCAGCATTGAGAATCATAGCAATCAAATGTTCTTCCGCGAAACTCTCCATGTCGCACAATTCATAAGCTTTGTCGAACTTACCGTCCTGTATAAGCGATAGATGCTCCCTCACGATATCTTTCGCATCGCTAACCATTGTAAGTAACGGAATTAGAAAGCTTGCGATAATAATTATAATAAGAACGAGAATGCAACCCGAAACAAACCATAAAATCCTTGGTGATTTTTTCTTGCGTTCGGTTTTCAGAAGCTCTTGAATCACTGTTGCAGCAGCGTTTTTGGCTTTGATCTCCTGTTCAGGAGTTAGCTTTCCTTTCGCATTTTCCTTTGTATCTTTTTTTGTTTTATCAGTGTTATAAAAAGGTCCGCCTTTAATCATAATTTCCTCGACAATTCGCAGATATTAATAACAATAACCATGAAATCTAATCATAAAGAATAACATGAATAAAATCAAACTACTTGTGATGATATCCGGCGGAGGAACAACACTTTTGAATATGCTTGATGTTCAAAATGCAGGCAAATTACATGCAGAAATCGTTTGCGTCATCTCATCTAAAAGAAAATGTGATGAAAATTTACCGGTACTCGAAAGATGCGAGAATGAAGGAATTCCTGTTAAATTTATTTTACCCAACGAATATGAAAACAGACAGAAATTTTGGGATGAACAGAATAAAAAAGTTGATGAATTTACGCCTGATTTAATTGCACTTGCTGGATATTTGAAACTCTGGCAAATTCCTGAAAAATATCTTGGCAAGGTGATGAATATACATCCTGCACTATTGCCTAAATATGGTGGTAAAGGATTTTATGGGATGCGAGTCCATAATGCTGTGTTGAATGCGGGTGAGAAGGAATCCGGCTGTACGGTTCATTTTGCGAACAACGAATATGACAGTGGACCGATAATTTTGCAGAAAAAGGTGCAAATTTTTGCAAATGATACTGCTGAGACATTGAAAAAGCGTGTTTTTAAGCAAGAGTGTCTGGCATATCCAGAAGCTATCAATCTTTTTGCAGACGGTCGTTTAAGAGTCGTTGGTAACATCAACATTGGTACAGTCGAAATCGTTGAACCCGAAGCATAGCAATGAAAATATATGCACAATTAAAAACAAACCAACGCACACCCGAATCAAACGTTAAATCAAACAACTCTATATTGTTTCTGAAGTAATTAACTTAACAATGCAGTATTTCAGATTTTGTTATGAAAGATTCGAAACAATATTGAAAAACATAAAAATACTTGAAAGGATATGAAATGTATTCGAAAAAACATTTACTTGTTGTTTTAATCATTATGCTTGGTTTGCTGCCACTTATTGCGCAGGAAGAGCAAACTCAACCGGGCGACGATGACGATTCGATGGGTGTTTACGAGGAAAATGATGATGAAATCGTCATAAAATTTGCCAAGGAAGCTCAGCTTGAATACTTCATTCGGCTTGTTGCGAAGCAGACCAGGAAGATATTTATCTATGACCCTGCGCAAGTCAGCAACCTGAAAGTTTATATTCTTGCGGACAAAATACGGATTAAAAAATCTGCATTATATGCACTGTTACTCGCCTTGTTGGAACATCAAAAACTCACTATCACCCATTATGGCGAAAACTCTGATGATACTGTTGAAATTTACAAGATTGAATTGATTGCTGAAGCATTAAACAAACAAAATTTCGAAGATGGTGACATAAATAATCTCAAGGAAAGAGCACAAATTGCTTCAATGATCGTTCATTTGCAATATGCTGAACCGAATTCAGTCGCTCGCGCTGTACAAAGTCTTACTAAAAAGGATTTTATTGTCCAGGCGATTATGAGCACCGGCTTAAACGCTGTAATTATCTCTGGCATGGAATATCAGATTAAAAACGTATCAAAAATGATTGCAATGCTTGATAAACCAGGTCCCAAACTTGAACTTGCGGTTATTCCAGTTCAATATGCAGATGTTACTGAATTATCAACGAAACTCAACTCTCTTGTGCGTTCAGCATTAATGTACCAAAATCAATTTAATAGAGGTAGAACCAACTCATCAAGCAGTGATAACACAATGAGTCTGGAAGCGGATGAACGTACGAACTCGATTATTGTGCAGGCAACTGAGGAAAACATTTCGCTTGTTCGCCAGCTTTTAAAACGGCTTGACATTGCGATGCCCGAGGAAGATGCTAGCAAGATTCAGATATATTTCTGTAAGCATACTACTGCAGAGGAACTCGCAACCACGCTGAATTCATTGAATCTTAGTGCTTTATTCGAGGAAGCAAGGACTTCAAGTTCAGGTGCAACAGTTGACCCGTGGGGAAGAGTCATTTACTATGATAATCGAAATAGAAATAATCCGAATCAGCAAACCGAACAAGAAATAAAAATTGCATCAGATGAACGCACGAATTCGCTGATAATAACAGCACGACCGGACGATTATCTCGAGATTAAACGGCTTATCGACAATCTGGATACACGCAAACCACAGGTAATGATTGAAGCTGCGATAATCGAAGTCAGTGCTGACCATAATCTTGAATTCGGCTTTGAATTGACTGATGTTAGCCACCCGAAAGAAGGTGAAACGCGCGCATTTGCCGCGACAAATTACGGATTTTCTGACATCGTTGATGAAAACGGTGTACCGATTTCAAGCGGTGGTGGCATTCCTGCTGGCAAGCTGCCACGATACGGCGAAGGTACAACTTTCGGGTTATGGCAGAATGATTATTTCTCCATCCCACTGCTTCTTAGAGCAGTTCAAACCGATACTGACGCAAACATCCTGAGCAGACCGAAGATTCTAACCAACGATAACGAAGAAGCTACAATTAAAATATCGAACCAAGAACCCACCGTAACATCTTCTACAACCACAACTTCCGAGAATACAAGCTTCTCATACGAGGAAGCGGGTATCGTTTTCAAAGTTACTCCGCATATTTCCGAGCAAAATTATCTGCGTCTTAAAATCGACCTGGATGTCGATTCATTTACAGCGAAATCTGCTGGTGCGCCAGCTGATGCACCGCCACCAAAGACTACACGCAAAATTACGACAACCGTTACAATTCCTGACCAGCAGACAATCGTCATCGGTGGTTTAACCTCGACCAGAGCATCAAAAGTTGTTAAAAAAGTCCCAATCTTAGGTGATATTCCGCTTTTGGGTGAACTTTTCAAAGCACATGATAATGAAGAAAAAAGGTCGAACCTTTATATTTTCATTCGTCCGGTTATTCTCAGAGATTCTAACTTCTCTGATCTTCATAAAATCTCTAAAGATGAAATAAAGCGTGCAGAGGAAGAGACTATTGATACTGAAGAATCACTCAGGTTTTTCAAAGCCGCAAACGAAGATGCAAAACTTTTCGAACTTGATGAAGTCGGCAAAACCATGCGCAGATTCAAATATGTTTCAGTGCGGAAAACAATCAAACAAGACCTCGAAGAACGAGAAGAGGAAAAAGAACGGCTTAAAAAGAAATACGACCGTTAACACAGGTGCTTGTATTTTGCTTTTAAAATCAATGTGAGTTTTGGAAATAATTCAACGCAATAAATAGTTTTTTAAGCGGAAGGAAAATTACTTCCGTTTTTTCTTGTATAAGCTTCAATAATCACTCAAAATCAAAGTATTTCTAATTTTCGGTAATTTTTAACATGGAGAATATTATGACAGAATTATCTTCAAGTTGGGTTGAAGGTATGCAGATGAAAGCGAAAATCGATGAGCACGAGTTAATTTTTGATGCTCTTGAGGATAAAGGTGGCAGCAACACCGGTCCTTCACCGATGAAAGTTCTGCTTGCATCGCTCATGGGCTGTACAATAATGGATGTAGTTTACATTTTACGTAAGATGAGGCAGGATTTTACAAGTGTTGATGTTGTAATTACGAACTTGGAACGCGCAGATGAACATCCAAAAGTTTATACGAAAATTCATCTTGTTTTCAAAATTAAAGGCAATAATCTCAAGGAAAACAAAGTCAGAGAAGCGGTAAATCTTTCGCAAAGCAAATATTGTTCAGTTTCTGCAATGTTAGCAAGTACTGCTGCAATAACGTATGATGTGGAAATTGAGAGTACAAACGCCTAGATTAATCGAATGAATTAGGGATAGTCGGCGGAATGGCATATTTTATTTCAACGGCATTCAAAATAACAGTTTCTGCATTGGAAAGCTTCAATTCTGCAGTATCTATATCATTAAAATTAAAATCTTTTCTGAAAAACACATATCGGAATGTCTTTTGATTAGATGCAAGTGATATTGGCGAAGTATGAAGCCTTAGATAAAATTTTCCTTGATTCGTTGTTTTTTCAAGCTTAAGCACGGAAAGGTCGATGTTTCGCACATTCTGTGGGAGCAAGCGAAGTTTTATTAATGGCAAATCAAGCTTTTCCATTTGCTTTGTGATTTTACTCGAATCAGAATCAGGCTTGGTCTGAAGCAACCCATTGCTCAAAGCTACCTCAAGAATAAACACGTGATAATTTTGCGCATCGAAACCCAATTGCTCTGATAATGCATTCTCGAAAATGCTGTGTCTTCGTGCGTCTTTGTACTTCAATTTCAAGGTAAAAGTTGCATTTTGAAAAACACCTTCAAGAATGCGTGTTTTACCTATTTCTTTCATGTTTGCAAGTTTAGGTGCGTCTTCTGAACCGTTCGCATTGCTTTTAAGAAGATTCTTTAGATACGGGACGAAAATTATAAGAGCAGCAAACACAATACTCGATAAGATGTAAATTAACTGTGTTTTTGATAGATTCATGGTTATCCTAACATTCTTAATGTTTTTTCTTACAATATTACCAGTAGGATTCAAGAGTTATTTGACCTATTGTCAGTATTGTAAAGTTAAACAAGCAAAGTAATTTCTTTGTATTTTTCGTGTTTTTCGTGGTAAAACGAAGATAATTAAAAGTTATTTGAGAGGAATGATGACTGCAAGCACAAAAGATAAGCATCATGCGCGTGTTATCGAGATAATCTGCAAACATGGCAAAAGCAAAGAAGCTTTGTTGCCTTGCCTGCGATACTTTCAGAGTGAATTCGGACAGGTTACCGAGGATGGAATTGCGATGATTTCAAAGGAACTGACGCTGAGCAGAGCGTACATTCTTGGTGTTGCAAGCTTTTACGGCATGTTGACATGTTACCAACAGGGGCAATACATTATCCGCGTCTGCAACTCATTGAGCTGCAACATGCTGGGCTCAGAACCGCTGATTGATTTACTGCAGACTCAGCTTGGTATCAGCAAGGGCGAGACGACATCAGATGGGCGTTTTACGCTTGAGGTTGTTGCATGCCTTGGTCTTTGCGACATCGCACCAGCAATGATGATTAACGAAAAGATTTACGGAAACCTCGATGCTGCCAAAGTTCAGGAGATTATCAGCGTGCTGTGCGAAGCGCAGTCATAATATTTCAACATTGCAATAGGTACGCAAGCGTACTTTTTCTCACAGCATTTGCAATAGGACTCAAGAATAACCTGCCCTATTGACAGCGTCGTAAAAAACGCATGCTTGCATGCCCTACTGTCAGTGTCAGCAAAAAAAAGCATGTTTACATGTAAGGAGCAAAATAATGGAAAAAATCTTACTCAAAAATATTAACAATAAAAACTCGCAAAGTATTGATTCATACTTAAATGCAGGTGGATATACTGGTTTGAAGAAGGCGTTGACGATGCAGCCGGACGATGTAGTTGCAGAGGTTAAAACAGCAAAACTTGTCGGCAGAGGCGGTGCTGCATTTCCGACGTCGATGAAATGGGAATTCATCCGCAAGGAAAATCCTGAACCGAGATACTTGATATGCAACGCCGACGAAGGTGAACCAGGCACGTTCAAAGACCGAGTGATTATCGAAAAAGATCCGCATATGCTGATTGAAGGCATGATTATTGCTGGCTATGCAATCGGCGCAAAAAAAGGATATCTCTACATCCGTGGTGAATATTTCGACGGAATTGAGATACTGGAAAAGGCGGTTGCGGAAGCGAAAGCGAAAAATCTGCTTGGTGAGAGGATACTTGGCACAGATTTCAACTTTGACATCGTCGTTTATGTTGGTGCTGGTGCATATGTCTGTGGCGAGGAAACATCGTTGTTTGAATCAATCGAAGGTGATAGGGCATTACCACGCTGGAAGCCCCCATTCCCAACACATGCCGGCGTATTCAAAAAACCTACGGTTATCAATAATGTCGAGACATTGGCAAATGTGCCGGCGATTTTGGAAAAAGGTGGTGAATGGTTCAGCAAAATCGGCAGTGCTGACAATCCTGGGACTAAACTTTATTGCGTATCGGGATTTGTAAACAAACCCGGAGTTTATGAGCTGCCAATGAACATCACTCTTGGCGAATTAATCGACAATTATGCAGGCGGTGTTAAGGGCGAGTTTCTGGCAGCACTTCCAGGTGGTGTATCATCGAGTTTCGTTGACGACCTGAACATAATCATGGATTATAAACATATTGCGGATGCTGGGAGTATGCTGGGTTCCGCTGCAATTATCGTGCTAAACAAACAAACCGACCTGCTCAAAGCATGCATCAATATTATGGATTTTTTTGCTGAGGAATCCTGTGGCAGATGCACAACCTGTCGCGTTTCCAATCAGCAGATGCGCAATATCCTTGAAAAACTTTTGAGAAATGAAGCAGTTGAAGGTGATATTGAGACTTTGCTTGAGATTGCGGACATCAGCAAAAAGACAGCGTTGTGCGGCTTAGGACAGGCAGCACCAAGCTGTGTTACCTCGTCATACGCACATTTCCGCGAGGTTTATCATTCGCATATCAAAGCTGTTTAATTATCGAGACATTTTTTAGCCACAGAGACACAGAGAACACAGAGAAAATAAAAAATGTCATTCTGAAGAAGTAAAACGACTGAAGAATCCATTATCATTGGCGTTTGTTTTGACGGATGTAGGTGTAGGGCTTTGCATCAAGCTGCAAGTCCGAAATCAAACCCGCTTGAAACTTATGATACGCTAGCCCTGCAATAAACGCAGCGTTATCTGTACACAAATCGAGTGCTGGTACAACAAGTCTGATTCCCGCATTCCGTGCCATCGCCTGTGCTTGTTCGCGCAAGAGTTTGTTGGCAGCAACACCACCCGTAATGGCAGCGACCTTCACACCTTTATCTTTCGCAGCTTTGATGAGTTTTGCGGTAAGCACATCAACAACCGCCTGCTGAAATGATGCAGCAATATCCGGCACTGACGCAATTTCGGGGTTATTTCGCTTGCCTTTTGCATCCTGACCGCGCAGATAATACAACACAGCCGTTTTTATACCGGAAAAAGAGAAATTATAATCAGCATCGTGAATCATCGAACGTGGAAATCGGACAGACTTTGGATTGCCGTGCTTAGATGATTCCTGAATTGAGGGACCACCGGGATATTCAAGTCTCAGCATGGCTGCGACCTTGTCAAACGCTTCACCAGCAGCATCATCGCGGGTTTTGCCAATCAGCTCATTCTCAAGCACATTTTTTACATAAAACATCGCTGTATGCCCGCCTGAAACCACAAGTGCAATCATCGGCACATCGATTTCCGACAACTCGATCTTTGCCTGCAGATATGCGGAATATATATGCCCGTCGATGTGATCAATTGCAATCAAAGGTTTATTCATGCGCCAGGCAAGAGTTTTCGCTGCAGATACTCCAATCAACAACGCACCAATCAATCCTGGCTTTTGAGTTACAGCAAATGCGTCAATATCATCAAGTTTGAATTTTTTTCCTAGAGCTTCGTCAAGAACATGTGCAAGATTTTTGTGATGCTCACGTGCTGCTACCTCAGGAACAACTCCGCCGAAAGGTTTATGCTCTGCAATCTGCGATGCAACCACACTTGAGAGGATTTTGTACCCATCCTCAACAATTGCAACCGCAGTTTCATCGCATGAACTCTCAATTCCAAGAATCTTCATTTCAAACCTGATAATTACAGCATCTTAAGTTTTAATTATACAACTATCAAAAAAACTCTTAGCACAAGAATTAATTATCATCATCAGCATCCGTCTTCTTTTCTTCATCATCCTTTTTGGTACTTCGAGGTTTTTTCGCTGCTGTTTTTTTGGCAGCTGTAGTTTTCTTTGCTGGCTTTTTTTTCTCAGAAGTTGTTTTCTTTGCTCTAACACTTTTTTTCGGAGCTTTTTTCGGTTCTTCATCCTTATTCTCATCAGCAGATTTATCAACCTGTTGTTTGTTGTCGGTTTCGCTAATTTTGGGAGTGCGAGTGCTACGTTTTAGGTTGGTTGTATCATTTTTTTCGTCACTAATTTTAACGTCTGCATCAGAATTTTCTTCTTTTTTCAGTACTTCAATCTTAGCTGGTAATTTATCATTGATTTTTACGCTTTCAGCATCAAACAATGTCTGAACATCCTGAGTTTTATCCAAAAGTTTTATTTTGTGTGCAGAATCCGTCTTGGTTTCAAGAATGATTACTTTTTTATCAGTATCCTTTGTAACTTCAGACATTATTACAGGTTCAATGTCATCTTGATTTTTATCATTGTTAATTTCTAAAGTTTCAACAGATTTTTTTGGATCTTCAGTTTCAAAATCATCACCGCCAAATTCATCAACATCTTCTTCTTCCCAATCCTCAACTTCCACTGAATCATCACCATCGACGGATTCTTCAACTTTTATCAACATTTCAGTATCCGGTTTAGCTTTCTTGACGACATCATTTTCAATTGTCAGCTCTTGCTCGGTTTCTTCTTCAGCATCGGTTGTTTCGTGAACTTCATCATCATCTGAATACAAACTATTTACTGTAATCTCAGGAAGTATTTCTACATTTGTTCGAAAAACGCGATTTTGCAGTATCTGTTGAAGCTTGAGTTGAAATTTCTTCAGAAGATCAGCAGTTGTCCAGAATCTAATACTGAGATCAATGTGTCCCGTTATTTCAGGAGTTCGAAGCAGGTATGCAACACCGTCGATACTGAGAGTCGTTTCAATCTGAGGAGTTGCAAGAATTCTGTTCAATGTAAATGCAATATCTTTTTCTCGCGGTGTGAATTTAGTGTTTTCGCATCTACCGATAACAATATCGCGCAGATTTCTGGAAAATAAGTCCCAATCTTCAAGGTTTGACTCTCGATTGAGAATTTCCATAACTGATTTAAGCGAATTTGTTTCAGGATCGATTTGACCGATTCTAAAATGGTACAGAAGTTTAGTTTTATTTTGATTCCCTCTTCGGAACAATTTCGCGATATAAAATTGAATTACTTGCGAACGGGTATCATCCCACAATTGCAGCTCTTGTTCCATTTTTAATCCTTCCATTATTTCCCGACACGATATACTCGTGCTGTAAGATTTCAGGTAAAGAGGGTTGTTGAAAAAAGAAGTCACTAAAATATTTTGTTATGAATTACATCTATGCAAACCGCTAAATATCAATGCTCATACGTTTTGTGTTTATTTCAAAATGCAGTGTAACTAATAGTAATCATATTTGCAACATAATTATTATCCATTATTTACAGCATTTTACAATTAGCTTTTCAAAAAAATTCTATAAATCACAGATAACAATTTCGCAGTCAAAAATCCTTGTCATACTTTCGATGATTTTGTCTGTAACTGTTTGGTTTTCAATGATTTTACCTGTTTCTGCACAGATGCTAGTAACCGGCTTTGCAATGCCGCAGGGGATAATCCCTTGAAAATGACTGAGATCAGGATTGTTGTTAAGCGCAAATCCGTGTTTTGTAACGTATCGAGAGATTCTTATGCCAAGTGCAGCGATTTTCTTTGAATTTACCCATACTCCAGGTGCTTTTTCATCGATATATGCGTTAATGCCAAAGCTCAAAAGTGCATCAATCAAGGTTTTTTCAATTGCTTCAACGTAAGTTTTGACGCTCAGTCTGTAATTTTTTATATTTATTATCGGATATCCTACAATCTGCCCTAAACCGTGATATGTTATATCTCCGCCGCGATCGACGTCAGCAATTTCAATACCCTTACTCCTCAAAACCTCTTCATCGTACAGAAGATGTGATATATTCGTGTGCTTTGTGATTGTGTACACAGGATTATGCTCGACAATGAGGAAAATGTCGCTGATTTCCCCTGCAATTCGCAATGCCTGCAGCTTGTCCTGCAACTCATGAGCAACCTTAAACCCGATACGATCTATAATAAAAGCGTGAATAACTCTCGTTTTGTTTGCTTTTTCGTTTTTTGCAGTCCTAATAATAGAGTTAAATATTTCGTTCATATTTGCTCAAAGGATAATAAAATGTTTTGAGTATGATTTAACAAACTTTGCATAGGTGTAAATCAGTGAAAGACGATTTTTGGGTCAGAAAATTAAAACTTCAGCAAATGAGAAAAATTTCTCTCAAACTGAAAGCAGATGAGAAAATCATTTTTCTGGCGGACGTTCATCTTTCTACAACCAATAAAATTAAAAACGATTTTTTCGCCCGATTCCTTAAAACGCTTGATTCCTCTGTGATAGCAGTGTTTATTCTCGGTGATTTATTCAACTTTTACATCGGCAGTCCTCAGGAATATGAGGAAATTTATGCATCTGTTTTCGCTGAGACATTGAAATTACATGAAATCGGTACAAAGTTTTATTTCCTTCCGGGCAATCGTGATTTCTTTGTTTTTGATGAATTGAATAAGTTCGGCATTGATAGACTTCCGCTCTGGACAAAGCTTACGGTAAATGCAAATGGTGAAATATGTAGGATTTTGCTCACTCATGGCGATAATTTGATGATTAACCTGCATAGTTACAGATTTTTGAGCTCAATGATTCGTTCTGGTTTAAGTTACAGCATATTAAATTTAATCGGATACAAAAACCGTCTGCGAATCGCAAAATTGCTCAGGAAAACGCTTTCAGCAAAAAATAAGTCGTCGCATCCGCTTGATAAAAGCATGCCAGATTTCAGCTTCATTAGAAGAGATTTTGTAAAAGCGCTTCAATACCCGATAATAAGCGACCTTGCCGATGTTTTGATTCTCGGACACTGGCATTTACGAGCGAACATTGATATGAATCCTGGCAAAATTTACGTTATCGGAGACTGGCGAGATAATGAAGGCGCACTTATTGAGTTTGCAGATGGACAATTTCATCATCAGGTCTTCAAGTAGAAAATATTCAGAATAAAATCGTTTGGATTTCTGTTATTTATATGGATAAAAATATAAGGAAAGGACAAACATGGCGTTAAAAGAAATAAAACCAAGGATTTTTGAGGTTGGTGTAGCGCATTGGGACAGAGTGATTTTCGACGACCTGATTCCACTGCCGGACGGCACAAGTTACAATGTTTATGTCATCAAAGGATCGGATAAAACCGCAGTTGTAGATTCAGTTGATCCGGAAGTTGTTCATCGGCTTAAGCAAAACTTGAAACTTGCCAACGTCGAAAAAGTCGATTATATAATCTCTAACCATGCTGAGCAGGATCATTCTGGCTCAATCCCTGAGCTTCTCAAGATGTTTCCTGATGCAAAAGTTGTAACCAACAAGAAATGCAAGGCATTTCTCGAAGATTTGCTTCATATTCCCGATGAAAAATTCCTTGTCGTTGCGGATTATGAAAAACTCTCGCTTGGCGACAAAAATCTTGAATTTATCATGACACCGTGGGTTCATTGGCCCGAAACGATGGTAACATATTTACATGAGGACAAAATTCTATTTAGTTGTGATTTTTTCGGATCACATGTCGCCAGCAGCAGCGTTTTGGTGCAGGATGAATACAAAACAATAGAGGGTGCAAAGCGGTATTTTGCGGAAATAATGATGCCATTCCGTAAAAGCATCAAGAAAAATATCGAAAAACTTAATGCTTTCGACATTGCGATGATTGCTCCGAGCCATGGTCCTATCTGGCAAAATCCGCAGATTATCATCGATGCATACGAAGATTGGATTTCCGAAAAAGTAACAAACACCGTGCTGCTGCCTTATGTTTCTATGCATGGCAGCACTTTGGAAATGGTTGAATATCTGACAGATGCACTGATTGCAAAAGGTATTGCCGTACAAGTATTCAACCTGACAACAACTGACATCGGCAAGCTTGCAATTGAGCTTGTTGATGCAGCAACGATTGTTTTGGGTTCGCCGACGGTTTTGGCGGGACCGCATCCATCAGCAGCATATGCAGCGTTCCTTGTGAATGCTTTACGTCCGAAAACAAAGCACATAAGCATCGTTGGGTCGTATGGATGGGCGAGTAAAACCGTTGAGCAGCTTGCGGGTTTGATATCGAATTTAAAGGTTGAGATTCTGACGCCTGTGCTTGCAAAAGGTAAACCGAGAGCGGAGGATTTTGCTAAACTCGATATCCTTGCTGAACAAATTGCTGAAAAACACAAAGGATTGAACCTGCTTTAGGTTATAATTCAACGATTTATAATTAAATACGATAAATAGTTCTTAAATTTAAAAATTCCCTATTTATTTCTGAAACAGCATTTCTGTTATAATGTGTCAAACTTGAGAATTCCAGAAGAATGAATGTAAAACCGCAATTGCTGATTAAAAGTGCTCATCTTGAGAATTTCGTGCTTCACAAAGATACTTTTGTAGAATTTGATCGTCCAATTGTTCTTCTAACTGGTGGAAATAGCTCTGGCAAAACCTTGTTTCTTGAGGGATTCCTTCTTGCACTTGGAATAAAATCTCAACGTATTCGTGATGGCAAAATAAGCGCAATTATCGGTAGTAACGGAACGGTAACAAGAGGAACGGTTCAGCTAAATAATCCGATGAATTATAATCGCAGGACAATTTGCTTTGACAGTGAACAGATTGATGAAATGCTCGATAGCGATGTGTTTTCAATAGGTTTTGAAGTTTCATCGAAAGATACTAACCTGAACTATTTTATTATTAATAATGACAATAAACATACGATAACATTATCACTTCTAACTCATATTTTAGATAGAATTAACCTTGATATTCGAAATAAGCTGGTATTTACCGAGAGTGGTGATGTTTCTGAACTTGTCAGCAGCAGTCCGAGAAAACGTTTTGAAATTCTACTCAAAATTACTGGAATGCAGGATCGGTTTGTTCAAGTTACGGAATTGTCGCAAAAATCGTTGGATTTAACACCCATGTTACAACGATTGGAAGAAGAAAATAAAAGACGTGCAATTGAGCTAAACAACCTGAAGACGATTCTTGATGAAATTAAGAAAAAAGAGCTGTTAGAAGAGCGTAAGACTTTTTTGCAAGGTGCATTATTGTGGTGTGAATATTTGGAAATCAAAGCAAAGATTGATAAAATTATTCTTCGTAATTCTGACCTTAAATATCGTGAAAAAGAATTAATTTATAATGTTTCACAGGAAAGTAGCAAACTTGAAAATGTAAACGCTGAGTTAACTAATCTTGAAACAATGAAGTTGGCAGAAGAACGTTCGAGATACAAAATTGTTCGTGAGGAAAATGATTTAAAACACAAAATTGATGCTTTACAGAATGAAATTGGCAAAATAAATGATGAAATATCAACCCTAAATGAGGATTTAAAAAATCTTAAGCATGTTGATAACGAAGAAATTCAAAGTGTTGTTTCTTTTCAAAAAGATTTTAATAAAAAGTTCGAAATTGCTGATAAAGAATTTATTACATTGCAACGTGAATATAATAATTCATTAGAAACTGCAAATTTATTCAATAGACTAAATCTTGATTCTGAAATTGATGAGCAAATATTCACCGCGCTTAAATTGTCAGCGTTTATGAAAAATATCAAAATTAAATTCTGGGGACCACTTTGTTTGGAAATAAAAGTTAATGACAAAACGATTATGCCATTACTTGAAGATATTCTGTTTGAATTTGTAATATTTAATGATTATGGTGATGATTCATTTACAAGCATAATTGAAAATATTGTTAATAATAAAATTCCGTTATTATGCATAACATTTTTACCTTCAGATTACCAAATATCATCGAATAATTCTTCTAAAAACATTGTATTGCATGATTTTATAGATTGCGATAATAATGAGATTTCCCGTTATTTATCTAACAAATATGATGTTGTTATTCAGAAAGATAACAATTATGCATCAATACAAGATTTTATGATTAAACATAGAAATAGTAATAAACTATTGTATTTTCCTGAAAAACTCATGTCAATCAGTGCTAGAGGAAGAATTAAATTTCATAGTGCAAATTCGATAGATATTTACTATAAGTTTCACATGCATAAATCTCGTACTTTTGATGAGATTGAAAAAGCTTTGAATGCCCGTGAAAATATAAAGATCATTCAACCTAAATTGGATATTCTAGCTGACAATGTTAAAAAATATCAAAATGATTATATTCAAATATCAGCACAACTGCATGAGTTTAATGAAAATAGAAAAACATATGAAATACTATCTAAAGCCATAAAAAACAGCGAATCTGACGTCTTTCAAAAGCAAAAGATGCTTGAGAAAATATTAATAGAACGACAAGATTTGCAGGATAAATTAGATAAACTATCATCTATTTCTAATATAAGTGTTGAAATTGAAGAATTAGGTGTTAAACGCGATGAATTAAATAAAAACATAGGTAAATATCAAAATGAACTAATAACCGTTAGAAATGAATTTAATAGAAATATTGATGCAATAAAGCGAGAAGAAGTTATCCAAAAGGAGAAGGCAGCAGCAGCAAAAACTTATACACCGAAAATCCCTAATAATCTAAATTATCAAAATGAACCAGAAATTAGACAACAAATTACTGAAATAGAAATAAAGATTAAAAATTTAGAGCATCTTCCAACAACTTTTGAGCAGTATGAGCGAAAAAAAGCAGAATATGAATCGCATGCCAGAAAACTCAAACGTACTAAAAAAGTGTTTTATGAATTAGCTGAACGCCTAGATCACGAGAGAAATCTTTGGCAAACACAGCTGCAAGAATACATCGACCTCATTAACAACAACATGCGCACAAGTTTAAGCGAACGATTCTCGCATATAAGAATCTATCTCAGCGAACCTGAAAACATCAACAAATGCGGCTTGCACATCGAGGCAAGGCACAAGCAGGCGTATATCGACGGCACAACCATGATTCGCGGACTTTCAGGCGGAGAACGCGGTATTGTAACCCAAGCATTTATTTTTGCGACACATCTGCTGATGTACTCGCCTTTGCACGTCATTGACGAATTTACCCAGCGTATGGACATTTCAACAAAGGAACTCGCTTTCAATATTGCAACTTCAACTGCAATCCGCGCGAAAAAGATGCGAGAATCTATGAGAAATGACGAAAATTACACAGAATATGCTTATGACCCGCTTTTCATCCTTGCTTGTCCGGATACTGCTGGGCTTGACTTCAGCACGAACGAGCTTTTTGAGCATCTCGTCTGCCTGCGCCTTGCGGATGGAAATTCAAACGTGATAAATAAATAGTATTTTCGTGTAACATTTGTTAATATTATAAAACTTACGAATAATTTAAGCGTCAAAAATATAACTGGAAATGGAAATATTGGAGGATTAAAATGAACAAAGTTCTGTTGTGGTCGATAATTGGAGTCGCTTTTGTTGTTCTGCTAGTTGTTGTAATAATCTTTGGCACATCGAAAAAATACTGTCTTTCAAAATCTGCTTCGGATAATAATGTTGCTAAAAGATGGGCGTATTCTGAAGCTCCTCAAAAAACTCCAGAAATGGATTTTATGGAAAAAAGTGATGAAAGTGTGCAAAATGAAATGAACGAACCTCGACGAGGTATGTTTGTGACAGAACCAGGAGAATACGCAAATGAATCCGAACCAATGTATGATGCGGATAAACAGAACGATGTCAGTGGTTCGGACACGCCCGATGTCAAAGAACCGCTGCAAACCAATAAAAAATACAAACGACAGATGGTTTACACTGCTGATTATCGGATTCATGTCAAGGATTTCGAGGTTGGTATCAGCATAGCAAAGTCATTACTTGCGGATTATCAGGGTTATGTGAACCTGCAGACGAATTCCAGACTGATTGTTAAAGTGCCTGCGGAATATTTCGACGATTTCATCAAAGCGATTGAAAGCATTGGCAAAGTTATCACGAAAAATATTCAGGCACTTAATGTAACTGAGATGTTTTATGACTTGCAGCGCAGGATCGAAGTTCTTGAATCGAGTATCAAAGCATGGGAGAAGAAGCGTTTGCAGGTTACAACTGATGATGCAATTATCAAGATTGATAGGATTATTGATGAAAAGGTTGAACAGCTTGAGATGTACAAAGGCAAAATGCGCGTCCTTGCTGACCAGATTTCACGTTCGACAATCACGATTGATTTTACGATGGACCCGACACCTGAGCCAGCACCACCAAGGCATAAATATCACGTGCCTTACAACTGGATTAGAAGCTTAAATCCTGAACGATTGCTGCCTGATTATTCATACGTTGACGAAGATAAATAAAAAAAAATTAAATATAAGGAGATAAAAATGAAAAAATCAATCTTGATACCGTTTTTTATAATTGTGTTGATAGTTCTGATAATTTTAGCAGTGGCATTGGTAAATTATTATGACCGACCCGAGCTTGATGTGCCTGAAGGTTTCATCGTTAAAAAGCATCAGCATTATGACGATGATTTTGACGCATGGTCAGGCGATGACTGTAGAATTGTGATAAATAAGTTCAAAAACGAGGATGAAGCACCTCTGAGTTATCATGTTGAGAAGACTAAGCAAAAGCTGACTTTTAATGACAAATGCATCTTCATCGAGGAGAAAGATTTCACAACTGCGGATAAAGATGCTGGGAAATATCTCGTATTTGACAAAATGATTGAGCAGGTTATGTACACGTATGTTGTTGGGATTGTATGCGATGATGACATGGTTTATGTTATTGAATCAATTGGTGAGAAGGAAGTGTATGCAAAGCACAAGGACGCTATTCTGAAATCGTTTGAAACGCTGGATTAAACTTGAGATTGCATTCTTCAAAATTTGATGTTCGCTACCGTATTATTTGATAATATCTCATCAAATCACCGGGAGAATGCTTTGAAAGTTCTGTATTACTCTAAACTTGAAACCGAAATGTACGAAATCCTCAAGCAAAATCTTTCTGATGGAATTAGTATAGAAATTTTGCAGGATGGATTTAGTGATGAAATAAATGCAAATGCGGATAAATTCGACGTAGTTGTTGGTGCACGGATTCCGCGAGAGTTTCTGGATAATGCTAAAAACCTGAAGTATTTTGTGATTCCGTTTGTCGGTGTACCGCCGCAGGATTTGAAAAACCTGGAAGAGTTACAACACTTGACAGTAATAAATTCACACTTTAATGCGCGTTACACTGCGGAACATGCATGGGCGTTGCTTCTGGCATCTACAAAGAATATTGTAAAAATTCATCCGATATTGAAAAACAATGATTGGACTCCGAGATATGAGCATGATTGGAGCTTAGGGCTTGCTGGGAAAACATTGCTTTTACTTGGATTGGGAGCAATCGGCAAGGCAATCGCAGAATTTGCTAAAGCGTTCAGAATGAAAATAATTGCTATCAAAAGAACTGCTGGAAATGATGAAAATATTGATTTTATCGGGACTCAAGAAGATTTACTCAAAGTGCTGCCTGATGCTGACTTCATCATTTCATCGCTGCCGGGTTCAAAACTCACTGAAAACATGCTTTCGGATGCTGAATTCGCTGCAATGAAAGAAGGTGTACACATCGTCAATGTCGGCAGAGGTCCGGTAATTAATGAGCAGGCACTCTTTGATGCAATGAAAGCTGGGAAAATCGGCGGAGCAGCAATTGATACCTGGTGGAATTATCCGAAAACTCTAGAAGACCGCACAAACACATGCCCGACAAACCTCGATTTTACTCAGTTTCCGAATTTTATTTACAGTCCTCATCGTGCATCGCACGTTTTTGGGCGCGAAATTGAGCGAATGAAAGACATTGCCGACATCCTCAACTCGATTCATGCTGGCAGTCCGAAAAACATCGTAAACATCACCCGCGGCTACTAATTATTTCCAAAATTCTTCATTATCAAGGAGTTCCTCAATTGTTGTAACTTGCGATTCTTGAGAACAACCAATTATACTCGTTTTTATACCAGAATCATAAGTTACAAAATAATAATCCTCACCCAAACATAGATATAATAAATAGTACATGTCGTTAAGATCATTCTTGTGTTTTTCTAGTTTATACCCCTGAGGTTTCATACATTTTTGAATTAATATATTGTTTGCTGAAAAAAAAGCGGAAAGCATTGATATAATCTCATCAATAATATGATCAGGTGTTTTACCTAAAACCGATTCAGAAGTAAGACCCGATGCAATACAATAACAAGCATCAACAAACATCCTCTTGTATACATAACTTTCAAATGATGCTATTAACTCACTTTTCTTTTCATGATTGTTTTTAAACAAACCTGATTTATCAATGTTTTGCTTTAATTTTATTACAAGATTTTCCGTAGCCTCAATCCAGTTATTTTCTTTATTCAAACGATATTCATGTATTGAACCATCGCTATACTTAGTATTAATTACACTACCGTTTCTGATTGTAAATTGACCTTCATTGACTAATTGGTCATAACTTTTTGCACTAATTATTAAGTTAATCAACTTATCTATGTCGGCTGTTTCACGTTCTTTTCTAAGAATATTTAATTTATTTGCTAGAACTTTATTTGGACTTTCAAAGATATTGCTTTTGCATAATTCGAACATTTTAACAAATACTTTTTGATAACTAGGAAAACGATCATGTTTGGAGTTAATGAGATGAGATGCTACTTCAATAATATTTATTGGATTTAGAAAGATTCTAATCTTATGTTCTTCTGTTTTCTTTAAGAACTTGTCTAAGTCTTTTTGAAATTCTGTATTGTTTTCACGATCGTTAAAATTTGTAGCTTTATAAAAGAAATTTGCATCAAAATATACTGTTTTCATATTAGCCCACACTTTGATATTTACCCATTTTTAACATCAGTAAAGCTCTAATAGTTCAATTTCTAATTCGATTTTTTGTATTACTTCGTGAATCTTAGCGTTCTTCGTAGTGAAAACTCTTAGATGATTGATTGTAGGTAATCGTCAATTGTGTAGAATCCGGGTTTTTGGTTTGCGAGCCATTTAGCAGCAGTGAGTG
>CAYZQB010000010.1:31424-33822 GCA_964480395.1 uncultured Planctomycetia bacterium | reverse complement strand
TTGTATGCGAAACAGAGTTTCGCCCATAAGTACATTCCCAAAGAGGACTTTGGGATCGATGAAAATGATATTCACAAGAAAATGTTAGCCAGTGTGCATGGATTTAGTCTTTTTCGATGACCTCAAACTCGCTTGCTGCAAAGCCGGTCATGTTTCCATCATTGACTATCGCGCGAATGATGTATTTTCGAGGTTTAAGCGTGTTCGGAATCTTGAAAGTTACGTGTGCTTTGCCTTCGACAAGTTTCACTGTTTGTTTAGCAATGACTTTCATGTTAGCAATTTCGTGGTTTTTGATTGCTTTTTTCTCGAAATCCTTGTCATTAACGTCGATTATGCTTGGTTTTTCAAGGAAATCAGCGATTTTACATTCAAAAGTAACGAGAATTTCTACATCTTTCGAGTCGCAACCAATGAATGCGTTGATTTGTGAACCCTGCACGACAGAATCTTTCTCAAGTTTGATTTCACATTTGAGTTCTGGATGCGGTATTTTCAATGCAGGGTCGCCGAAAAGGTTGTAAAGCCAAAGATGCGAACGTTTTCCATCCGCAAAACCTTCAAGACCGGAAATCTTGAGTTTCATTTGCTTAATCATTTGCGCCATCGGCATTTTCTGAGTCAGCATGAGCCGTTTCGTTTTGAGGAAGAGTTTTCCAAGTGTTTCCTCCTTGTCAATTGTTGCCGCCTTGAAAAATGCAGTCTCAAGCAGATAATTAGCTTCCGCGGAAATCCTCGACGATGCGATAACTCCAATTGGTCCTTTCGGGTTAGCAAGCAAAGTTTCTGCAAGCGAAGGTTTTTCCATGTCGTAGCAACCCGTGTAGCATGTGAAAAACGCAGCAATCGGCAATTTCCCTTTGCAATCAATCTTTGCAGCATCCTTGACCGTAAAAACCGAATATCTTTCGTTCCTGAAATGCAAACGGTCAACGCTTGTTTTCGAGCCGTGACCGATGTAATTCAGTATCAGCGAGCCTTTGTTGATTTCAGAAATGAGTTTTTCGTTGTATTTACTTGGTGCGTAGGCGTAGGGTGAGTTGACGTTTGCATAAGTCAATACGCCTTCATATTCTGCACCAAGATTGTTTATAACGCCAGTTTTGAAGAAGTTTTCGATGAGATCGCTGACAAATTTCGGTACACCTTCGAAACGTGGATCACCCGCGAAAATGTTGATTCTTCTGCGCCAGAGTCCGCCAGCAGGTTCTGATTCATATTTTTTAACCGCTTCGAGATAATCTTCAACTTCCTTTGCAGTTGTGAACGTGAGCCGACCCACCGGAATCGTCGGAACATCGTCATCCTGCGGTCTGCAAGCGTATGAATTGTCGGAAGGCACATTTTCGAACGTTGCAGGACCGGTAATCCCAGGATCAGTCTTAAATTTCTTGTAAAACCCGGGAATATGCACTTTCGGGTCAAATTTTTGACCTTCTGGAGTAATATCTCCGAGTAGTAGCACATAGAAATTCGGGCATTTGTAATTTTTGGGAAGCTTTAACGGGTTAGCATCAATTTTGTCAGTTGAACCTAGTCTAACCCTAGATCGATACTCCAATATCACCTGCTGTATCGCTAATCCCGCATTATCATCCCCAAATTTCTTCATACATTCAGCAACAGTTAAAATCTGGGTTTTGAATCCGGTTTCTCGCCTGTATTTCTCATATTTTCGTGCTGAATCCAATAGCGAATCGGTCGTAATTATCAGATAATCGATTTTTTCATCAGCAGGTTTCGATTTATCGGGTTTTTCCGCCTGTAAACTTGATTTATTATCAACAATCTCAGCATTAATATTAAGGAATGCAAAACATAGAAAAATTGCCAAAAAAACCAATTTTCGCATATGTTTCTCCATGATTGAAATATATTCTAATTATTCAGTTTCAATATCTTTGTGAGTCTCAATATGCGAATGTTTGATGAAGGATTCTGCATCAATATCAGGTTTCAAAGACCGAACAATCGCCAAATCTCCAGTAATGCTCAAAATTCTTACTGATTCACCTTTCGTAATGCTCAATGTAGGCTTTTCCGCTTTCGCCCGAAACACAATGATATTGTTAGTTCGCGGGTCGGTTGCTTTCACTTCACCTGTGCCATTATTCATGATCTGATTGATAACTTGCGCATTCAGCCCGATTAAAGAAACGCTTGAAATCTGAGTATTTGCCTGAAAACTATAAAGAATCTTCACAAGCCGATAAATCAGGTAGTAGAATATGAAACCACCGAGTAAAGCGGTCAGCAGATGATGTGAATGCCAGCTGTAATGCTTCGCAAAAAATCCAAATACGCCGAAACCAGTTATGAATCCCAAAATAAGTTTCAAACTCAGAAAACCCGGTCCACCACCTGTTGTGATGTCAGAATCAATGTCCGCATCAACGTC
>CAYZQB010000010.1:0-31324 GCA_964480395.1 uncultured Planctomycetia bacterium | reverse complement strand
ATCAATGTCAGCATCATGATCGAATCCGAATATCAGCATTAATGCAAGGAGTATTGCAGGCACAATCGCTGTTAGTGCATATAATGTTTCTACAGTCATAATACTACCTCATGTTTCTATTATGTATGTTATTGTATCATAACTTCTCATTAAAACAGGGCTGTATTACAATAATATGTTTTGTATTAAAAAGCGTTTGAATAAAAACTTATTACGTTGTTAAATATTTGGTATTATCTGAAATTTGATTATCAAGCGAATCCAAGTTTATATTTTGGAGCAATTTGATGTTATTCCATTTATCAATGCACAAAAAAGGTGGCGGTCAACTTTTCGCCATTTGCACAATATTGTGTATTGCTGCTGCGGTTTGGATATACTTTCTATTCTACATCCCTTCTTTTGACTCAAAATTCAGCAAAACAAGTGAAATTCAGCAACTAATTGAAAATGCAAAAAAATATCTCTCACAAAATGATTATCTAAACGCATTTGAAGTTGTTAAAGTCGCAAAAACTCTTAAGGAAATTAATCCTGCTTATGTTGATGCACTTAAATCCATCGAGAGTCAGGCTATTTTGCAGGAGTTTGAAAGCAAATTACAGCAGGCAGAGGAATTATCAGATATTGGCTCGCTTGAAGAATCTGACACAATGCTGAAGTCTTTAAAATCAAAGCTTTCAGATGATTCTGAGTTAAAAACTGCTTCAGGGAATGAGAACCTGAAAAAAATTGAGAAATTTGAATCCCGCAATCGTGTAAAAGAGTTGGAATTCCTGATTGAAGAAATAGAAAAACTTATCAAGCAAGAATTATTCAGCGATGCAGGCGAAAAAATCCGTGCTGCATACTTAAAAATCGATATTGCAGAAAAATTCAAGGATTTTAACAAGGACATTTTTGTCGAACGGCTCAAAGTGCTTGAGCGTGAAAAAGAACAATTGAGCGTTGAAGACACCATTAACGAGATTGATTTGCTAATCTCTAACGAAGTTTCCGTAGAAGCATATCAGATAATTCGGACTCTTGAGAAAACAATCATCCGTGAAAATTTAAAGCAGCGACTGCAGAATTTAAGGCAGCGTTGTGAAGAAAAACTCTGTGATGCGATTATCAATGATGCTGAGAGTCTGGAGAAATCGGGAGAATATCAAAAAGCTCTCGAAGTTTTGAAACTGGCGGATGCTTATGAATTTCAGTCGGAAGAATTATTATCAAAAATCGAAAATGAGCGATTGAAGCTTAAGGCAGCGATAACAACAGATACAGGGAATATTGATGCCGTAATTGTTGATGCAAGTAATCAGATTGAGAAGAAGCAGTACGAAGAAGCGTTGAAAACCCTTGGCAAACTCAATTCAACTCAGAATATTAAGACAGAACATGCTCGAGCAATCGGGAAACTCGAAAGCAAAGCAAGAATTTATCTGGAATATGTAAAAGCTCAATACAACAAAGACGCGGTTTACATCAACAATTACATAACTCTGGAAATTACTACGAATTCTGGTGATGAGTATTTTGGTTCAATGTACAAGGTAGATTATCAGCGAGTAAAATCGGCAATAACTAATGATAAATCCGAAAAAAGCTCAAAAGTTGTGCTGATGACACATTCCGCACACGACACCGACCGGAAATACATCATGCTTGATGTTTCCGAGATTTCCGAATACACGACGTTCACAATTTCAGAGATTGACGAAACATTGATTGAAACAGAGATTCAATTCTGGTCAGATTCGTTGATTTCTGATTATGATGCGTCAGAAGCCTACAAACTTGCGTTATTCATCAAGGTGGCATCCGATAATGCTGATAAAATAAGCAGCACAGAAGATATGATTAATAAAGCCCTGAGCAACGATGAATTTCTATGGCAATCTCTAATGCTGCGAAAGTCAGAATTCTTCAAAAAATGCGTAACCAACATTTTGAGCAATGATGCTAATGCTGCTCTTATGGATTTTGATAAATTAGTAAAACTCTTTCCTTTTGCAGACAAAATTCGGAAAATCTCTGATTTAATCGGTGAGGGAAAATTCGCTGCGTTCAAGAAAAATATTTTGGATAATACAGACAGATATGGAAAAAATGCTAGAAACGAAAAATTGGTGCAACTTAATGGTTTTCAACTAAAATTACTCGAAAAAGACGAAACTGGAATTATAAATTACGCGGATAAAGCTAATTCTCTTGCATTAGAAAGCCTTTCAAACTTTAATAATTATAATCCAGAATCATATTACCGACTTGGGCTATCAGAATATTACAGCAGATTAGCAGTGCAGATGTTAATGAAGGCGAAATCAAAAGGTGCTGTTGTTGATTCTAAGATTAATGAGATATTGCGAAACTTATACAAAATAAAAATACTTATGGAGTATTAAGAACAAGAATACTTTGTACCTAATAGGAGAGGAATATCATGGGAATTATTAAAGGTTTAATTGAAAACGAGATGCCATTAATGCTGACAGATATTAAGGAATATCTTATGATTATTATCTGGATGATGAGTGGTATCATCGTTCTTTTTGCAGGTCTCAACTACAAAGATTTCTTCAACCGGTCAAATTTTGACCTTTTGCTACTAGTATTCCTGTTTCCGGTTTGTGTACTGTTTTTCAACTTCACAGCAGCACTACTTATTGTTGGAGTTTTCTTCACAGGTCGGTTATTGCTGAGGTTTGCGGACAAGGAACAGCATATGTCGATTCAGCTTCCGGTATGGGTATTGATTTTTGTATTCGTAATCGGATTCAGCTTTACAATATTTAATATTTACAAGTCAGATGTCAGTAAAACCAACTTGAATTATTCTATCAAAGTTCAGGATTCGATTTTACTCGGTGAGATGCCATATGAAATGCAAGATACTGATGCACTAGCAAAACACAAGGAACTTTTACCCGGACCACTGGCATATTATATTTCATATTTGCCGCATTTAATTGCACCTCTTACAACTGAGATAAACAAGGAGAAATACTACCTATCAAATTTTGATGAAGCAAAGATGGCTCAGTTTAATATTCCAAGACCCGAAGGAATCAAGCTGACAACTTATGATGTTCTTAAAAACAACACAACTCAATACAAAGAGAAAGTAAGTTCAACGATAAAGGAAGAAAAGCAGAAAGAGAAAATTCTCTCGACGATTGAAAAGGAAACAATCTGGAAAATCGACACTTTCGGGTGCAAAGTACTGCAGATTTTTGCATTAATTGTGCTTCTAGGCGGTTTGTTCGCAGTGATGTACAAACTTTCGTCAATGAAACTTGCATTCTTCATATTGATACTTGTTCTTTTCCTGCCGTGGAAAACTGTTTTACTCGGTTCAACCTGGCATGTTTTGGCAATGGGTATTTTTATGTTTGCCATATTTTTCCTGAAAAGAACATGGGTGAGCGGAGTTTTATTCGGTATCGCAGTCGGTATCAACCCGATTTTACTGATAACATTACCTCTTTTCATCAATTATTACATGCCGAACATCGCAATTAAGGGATATTGGTTGATTTCGCTTGGAATCATGGTTTTCGGCTTGGTAATGCTGATATTTGCTCCATATTTCAATGAATCGATGCTTGGATTTATGCCGACGAAGATTTTCGGTGCACTTGTGATTTTCATCGGTTTAGCGATCAGTCTTATAATTTCGTTTCTCGGTAATCCTCTCAAGAGAGCACCAGGTGGCTTTATCTTCGCGTTCTTAATTCTGATGATTATTTCTGTCCTTGTTGTTGTCCTTAACAGCCATACAAACTCGATAACCGATTCAGTTAGCATTTTCTCGAAAAACGTTTTTGCATCATCGTTTATTACAGGTGACAGTGTCCTGAAAACGATTGCTATTCCGTTATTTGCACTTCTTTTCATGCTCAATTTCCTGCCGGGTAACATTGCTCAAGGCGGATTAATCGTACTCTCAGCAGCGTTGATGTTTTTTGCGATTTACATTCTTGAAATCCCGATGAACGGCTCGGAATTTATCCTTCTGCTTCCTGCTTTATTTATTTCGCATCTAAAAGGCTCGATGCTGTCAGAGGACAAACTAACGTCAATTAAACTAAATGAATCTATTGAAAAAAGAGGACTTGACAAGCTTGAGGATTTGGAAGAATTATCTGAAGAGGATAGATTGTACGGTTTTTCTGAATTTTCCGGTGCAAGTGAAGATGATAACTTTGATGAGATGGATATGCCCGCATACGACCAGCAACCAGTTGAGCTCGATGACGACGGTGAAATTATTAGGAAATCCTTTATGAATAAAAAAGCTGATGACACCACTGACTCAATTGGCGATATGGTTGATGAGGTGCTTGACCAGAAAGAGCTGGAGGAAAATGAGGATGATAAGTAATCGAATGTATAAATTCATTCGCTAATCGTTAAAATTAATTAATTCAAGGGGGAGACAAAATCTCCTCCTTTTTTTATTTACTTGTTAGGTTGGCGATGAGGACTAGGCTTGTGGCGTCTGTGATGCGGACGCGGACGATGTCGCCGATGTTGTGCCCAGCAGATTCCCAGACGACAATTTGAAACTGGTTTGTACGACCGAATTGACGTTTATCATCCAGCTTGGATACGCCTTCAACAATCACGTCAAACTCCTGCCCGATCTTGCCAAGGTTTTTCTCCGTGCTGATTCGCTCTTGCACGTCCAAAAGCTCTTGATTCCGCCGCTTTTTCACATCGATTGGCACATCATCCATCAAATCCTTGCTGCATTCAGTACCCGGACGCTCAGAATACTTAAAAACATACGAAAATTGCAGACGCGCTTGCTCAAGCAATTTCTTGGTTGCAATAAAATCCACCTCGGTTTCTCCCGGATAGCCAACTATCCAATCACCTGCAATCTCAAGGTCAGGGACGATTTTGCGTCCTGTTTCCACAATCTGAAGGTATTTCTCACTTGTGTATCCACGCTTCATGCTTTTGAGAATCCGGTTGCTGCCAGATTGTGCTGGAAGATGCAAATACCGTCCCAGCGTTCTCCCTTCTTTTAGCGCATAAAACAAATCCTCGCGCAAGTCTGATGGATGTGAAGTGATGAAAAAAGTTCTGCATAAACCTGCATCGTAAAGTTTGTCGATTTCAAGCAAAAGTTCTGCGAGATTTCGACGTGGTTTCAACTTGCGTCCGTAGGAATCGACATTCTGACCGAGAAGCGTAATCTGCGAAAACCCGGCATCAACGAGTTTTTTCGCTTCCTCGACAACATCATCAAACTTCCTATGCACTTCCTTCCCGCGAACTCTTGGCACGATGCAATATGAACACGCATGGTCACAGCCGCGCATGACAGCAATTGTCGCTGCGAAATTGCTTCCTTCACACTCAAAAGACCTGTCAAATTTTACGTCATAATCCTCCTCGGTCTCAATAATCTTCTTACCTGTGGCAAGATGCTCCTCAATTATTGCGGAAACTCGGTGAAGCTGATGTGTTCCGATAATAAGCTTCAAATAAGGATATTTGCCTGCCCACACTTTACCGAGATGCTGAGCGACACACCCCATCAATCCCACAACCAAATTCGGCTTGTTTTCAAGATATTTTCTGAGCGCGCCGATGTGCGATTGAACCCTATCCTCAGCATGTTCACGAACCGCACAAGTGTTAAACAAAACTATATCAGCATCGGAAGCTTTTACGGTCAGTTCATAACCTGCTCGAAGCAGCTCAACCTTGATAAGCTCAGAATCATGGACATTCATTTGACAGCCGAATGTTCGTATAAAAACTTTGTACATATTTAGCTATCCTTGATGGTTTTTGTTTTCATTACTGTCAATAGGGCATGTAACTCTTGAATCCTATTGTCAATGACGTGAGTAAAAGATGATTACCTGTATTCGTCGCGGAGCTTGTATATTTTTTCCTTGAAAAACGCCTTGTCAAGTGCTTCCTCAAAGTCATAAACATTGACAAAATCCGATCGACTGTCACTATCTGATTTACTTAAAAGCTGTGACTCAATAAGATTGTAAACAATTGTACCCCAGCTTCCGGAATCTTTAATCCCCCAGATTTCAAAGACAATGCGCGTCATGTATCCGAAGTCTCGAAGGGCTATTTCACGTATAACTTCAAGAAGTTGCGGACCTGATACATGTTTTTGCTGACCGGTTTCATCCTCATTAAACTGAGATTCATGCTTCTGCACGCTGAAATTCAAACATTTAAGCAGAAAAAAATATGCATTCGGGTGGAATCTCGGATCATCCTCTAAAATCTTTTCGATAATCTCTTGCGTGGTGAGAGCCATGGTTACTCCAGAACGAATTTTGTACATTATTCATTTACACACAACCTATATAATATATTCTAAGAAAAAAAATTCCAACTTAGGTGAGCAAATGAGTGAAAAAAATCTCGAAAAAACTTTGTTAAAAATCGGTGCTTTCTGGAAACATAACTGCAACATGGAGAATCCACATTCTTTGTTGGCATCAGGCAAGCATTCAGACGGTTTTTTAAATCTTTCGATTTTGGCTTCATTTCCAAATGAAATGCGTGTTTTTACTGATATTCTCGTTGTAAAAATCAAAGAAACAATAAGCAATTTTGAGAATCTGTGGGTTATCGGCTCAGCAATGGGTGGAATTCCCGTGGCAATGCAGGTTGCAGAAAAATTGGGATGTAATTGTGCATACACCGAAAAAAGTGATAAGGGCTCAATGAATTTCAATCGGTTTGAAAGCGAAATCGATAGAATTGGCAAAGTTCTACTTATTGAGGATGTTATCACAACCGGCTCGACGACACAGAAAACAGTAAAGATACTTTGCACACACGGGCTTAGGAACAAGATTCTACCTTACTTTTGCACGATAGTTAACCGTACCGGGAAAAGTAAAATTAATTTCAAAATGATGGATGATATAGCTGAATTTCAGATGATTAAAGCACTTTCACTCGATTTCAAAGTCTGGCATGCAGATGATTGCCCATTGTGCAAAGCCGGATCAGTGGCACTGAAACCGAAGAAAAACTGGCAAAGATTCAGAAAAGATGCAATCCAAATTTATGATTAAATTTTGCGGATCCGAATTATTTGCGTTTGCAGATGGTCAGTATGCGAGATATTGCACTAGCAGCAAGGTCTTCAAACAGATCGTCCACCGCTTCTTTCATGCTATTTCTCCCTGACCGAGCAACAACTTTGTCTTTTTTTTCTTCATCAGTTTTCAGATTTTTTATTGTAAATGACAAATCACCTTCGAATTTCACGCTCAAAACTTCATCCATAAACGTTATCGTCTTGCCTTGGTTAACAAATGCTGCACCTTCAATATAAAAATCAGCATTCGTCGTAACCACTTTGTAACCGAGTTTTTCGAGTTTTATTCGTACAATCGATTCCAGATCTTCAGAAAACTTAAATTCGGGTGTTTTGCTATCAAGCTTGTGTGTAATACTAATCTTGAGTTTGATACGTATCCTTTTCCTGATTGAATCGTCAGGATTGTTTCCGTTTTCAACTTCATCATTCTTAGGCGAATTCTTCTTTTCAGCGAGTTCTTTTTCCCATTCGTCAGCTTTGTACCATTTTCCATTGCGATTAATGAAACCAAGTTCTTTACGAGCTGTTGAGTTATCTGAGTTTTCATTATCGATTATGTATTCATAGATTTTTTTTGCCTGAGCATCAAAGTCATGTTTTTTGCACCAGTCTGCTAGTTCGAGATAATCGGTAATTGTCTTCTCGGTTCTTCCGGTAATTCTGTTCGATATTTCCTTTTCCCAGAGATCTAATTTAATTGAATATGCGGTTTCAGGCTCGATATAATTCCATGGCACTGTCAGATTAATGTTATTTTTTATAAGAACTGATAGTCCTTGGTCGGATATTTCCACGATTTTAATATCGATTGAAGTTCCATCTCTCAGTTTAAGTTTCTGAACTTCAATATCTTGTGAGAATACGTGAAGATTCAGCACAAAGACGATTGCTAAAACGAAAAATACTTTTTTCATAAGATTACCTTACAAATGACAAATACATTGTATTCGAAGTATGCAATTGCATCAAGTCTTTTTATGCCATGTTTCAGGTGATTTATGAGAAACATATCGCAGACAAATCACTGAAACATCGTCATCTTGAATTGAGCCGGCACGGAATTCCTGAAGTGAATTGTTGATTTTACGTATGAGAAAAGATACGGTTCCGTTGCCAAAGTCCTTAATCAGATTTAAAAACCTTTTCATGCCGAATCTTTTGTGATTTATATCGCTAATTTCAAAAACACCATCAGAGAACATCACGATAAGGTCACCAGGTATCAATTTAATCGTTATTTCTTCGAGTGTTGTATTGAAAAGTCTGCCGGGATCCATACCCAGTGCCATTCCATTTGGTGAATGCATAATTGGTTCTTCACCTCGTTCCTTCGGGTTGTAAAGGATAATTGCAGGATGTCCAGCTCTGACGAATGAGAATGTGGCTTTAGTGAGATCGATTACACCGGCGACCGCTGTAATAAACGTTGCTGGGGGTATATTCTGCGTAATATAATAATTAGTTTTGCGCATTGCTTCTGAAATCGAAGCACCTTCTCGGATGAATACTGAAAGAAGTTTTTTTGTTACAGTCATAATAAGTGCTGGTGCAATTCCGTGACCAGCGGAGTCGCCAATGGCAACAGCCCAGCGATTGTGATTAAGCTCTATAAAATCGTAAAAATCTCCGGAAACCTGTTCTGCCGGCTTGTAAAGCGTGCCAAATTCAAGGTTTGGGAGGTCTTTCGGTGCTTTCGGCATCATTTGCTGTTGATAAAGCTTGGCTTTTTTCATTGCAGCAAGCACGCGTTTATGGGCTGTCTGAAGCATTTTGAATTTCTGTTTCATCAGTGCGTACTGCACAATCATGCGTTCGGCTTTTGAACCATCAGATGAACCGAATCGGTTTATCATCTCTATTTCGATTTCCTTTTCGGTGAGCTTGAATTCTTCATCCTCGCCGAATCTCAGAATTCCGTAATCCGCTGCCTTTGCAATGTTCTCAAACACTTTAGAATCAACTTTTCGCGCTTCTTCGACTAAAAATCTTTCAGTGGTTTGTGATACCTTATCATCAACAAGTTTCTTGCGACTAAGTTCTCCCTTACTGGTTTTTCGTGTAATATCGGAAATTATCTTTGATTCAGCATCAGTCATGAATTTTTCAGGTTCAGATTTTGCATAATCCTTGAGAATGAGTTTATCTTCAGAGTTATCATTTATTAAGCTGACATTTTCCTCGAATATTTTGTTGACCTCTGAATCGAAGCTTTTCATCACGTAACTGCCGAGTTTGTTGAATGTATCTGTATCATTCTCAAGATGATTGATTTCATCCTCAGGCATTTCTGAAGAACCCACATCAGAAGGGTATTCACCAAAGTCATCGTATGTCTGCTCGAATTCACCTTGTTCATCCTGCATAACAAAGCTAAAAGGGTCATCATAATCTGAACCAAAATCAAAGTCAGTTGATTCATGAGTAAATTCTACGTTCAGTTCAGTTGAAACTGAAGATTCTTCCTCAAGCTGCCTTGCAGATGATTGCAAAGAATCCTGAATGCCCTTTTCTTTCTTAAATTGCTCAATGTCTTTGATAATCGTTTTAGCATCTTTCATTACCGATGTTTTCTCCTGAATGAAATAAGGCGCGGATACAAACAAGTCTCGTTCAGTATCATCGGGATTTACACTGGTGTTGTTGGATGTGTCATCTGCATAACCAGTTTTATTCTTCATCTTATTGGAATTAAAAAATTTGGTTTTTGACTCAACAGGTTCATAATCAAGTTCTTCAACCGAGTTTTCATCTGAAGAATCAAATTCTTCGTCAATATTTTTTAGGTCAAATTTAGATTCTTCTTCAATATCAGCATTTTTGTTCTCGGAAAGAAATTGTTCAAGCGAATCTTCAATCAGACTTTCAATATTTCTTGTTCCAGGTTGTGTGAAATCCTCATCAATTATCTGACTGTCATCACCGTGAATAATTGTATCGTCAGTTTCACCTTCTTCTCTGAAAAGCTCTTCTCTCTCTAGCATTATTGATGTGTCGGTGATAAAATCGAGTTGAGAGGCATTGTCAAAATTATCATTATCAGCGGAAAGTGATTCATTTTCACTTTTAGTAAAGTTGCTGCCAGTGATAAACTCTGTGTCTTCATCTTCGACTGTTAACGTCATTATCCTCGACTTCGAAATATCAATGATTCGAGAATCTATATCATCTGAATTCGAAGTATCAGTATCAATTTTTCTTATCGACTGAGAATCTTCAGAAGTTGTGTGAATTATCACATCTTCATTTTCTTCGATTAAATCATAAAGATTGTCAACTGCCTCTTCTCCTGTTTGGTCCTCGTCTGTCTCATTATCCAGTTCTTCTTTTTTTAACGTTTTATATGAACCGGTTTCTTCTAAAAGTCGGTCGATCTCCTTGATTTCATCTTCTTTTGTATTTTTTTGATTTTTTTCGTGATTGTTATTCTTTTCCGGGTTCATCAAATCACCTGAGTTTTAACTTAAATATTTTACACAATCTCAAAAAATATTCATTCCGTAATATGCTGGAAATCGTAATCGTGCAATAAATTAAACAATAAATAAGAAATTAAGCTGCTATGTAATCAGGATATTATACATTATCTTCAAGCAACCATGCATTATTAAGCGAAGAAGAGTTTAAGTAAATTAATGATATTTAATCTGATATGCATATCAACCTTTTTTTACATATGAGGTTAATAATGATAGACAGATTATTTATCGCTTTTCATGGGGATTTTCTTGTCATCGTGAATATGCTTATTGTAGATATTATGGTCGCCGACTTCTCTGATGCTTACGTTATCGTAGTAATAATCACCGATGGGCCAGTATGCGAATATCATAACCTTGATGAAATCTACGTCAGGAGTGCGATAGGTTGGCGAAAAAACCTGGCTGAAATGTTCCCACGTTCCACTTGCATTCCGACACGGCATATATATCTTATAAAGCACTTGGTCACGCATTTTGCCCTTGTAAATCATACGTTTATAGCCCTTTACGAAGATTTTGCTGTGGAAAAGTACGCCCTGCATGGAACCTTTCTCGTCGATTTCAAGCAGATACGTGATTCCCTTCTTGATTTTTATCGGATCGCTGTAAAATGAAACTCCGTAACTCGCACCAATTGCCTTGTATTTCATCTTTTCCGTTACTTTTGTGGGTTTAAATGCTGGGGGTATCGGGTCTTCGCTCATTTGCTCAAGACGCTTGAAGTATTCATCCTTGAGTACGTCCGATTTCAGATGCAGCACCATGTTTTTTGTGTCTCCCCATGCATCTTTTTCTTCTTCAATCATGGATGTAACATCGTCTTGACGCTGCCAAAATTTCGCAAAATTATCCTTGTCAAGCTCATCGAAACCTGCGTTTTGCACGAGATTCGGTCCTTTGGGTTTGATTTCTGGTGTGGGCAGATGCCATTGATACTTTTTCTTTGTTGAGTCGGTGAGGAATTCCTCAATATTGAAAGAATGAATAATCTTCTCCTTGCTTACCCAGACCAGGCGCATTTTATAAGGGATTTCAACCTTGCCAAGCAGAATTTCCTTCACATTCTTTCGCTCAAATGTCGTTTCCTTGCCATCAACTATGATTTTGAACTTTTCAAACAGAAATTTGAGCAATAATTCTCCGTCTTCCCTTGTTCCAACTGTGTCCTGAGGTGCTACCAGATTTCCCACGTGGTCGATGATGATTTTTGTAACATCAGCGGTCGAAAGCATGATTTCATTGCCTGATGCTTCAAAATAAAGGTTCTCAGCATGGCATACACCAGCAATCTGCTTACCGTCAACGAGTTTGACAATCACAGGTATTTTCTTTGAAGTTTCAGAATTTTTCTTGGTTTCAGGAGATTTTAACGTAAATTCGGAGGTTATTTTGCCAGCATCTGTGTGAAATTTCGCAGTTTGAATCTTTTTATTCTCAACAAACACTTCAATGAAAGAATCCTTGACATCATCAAGCCCGAAGTCGATAAAATCGCCTTTAACCGTGATTTTTTCACCAGGTGCAAGCGTTCCGTCAACAGAAACATTGCTGAACCTGCGTGCCATGACCTTCAGAATCTCAGAAACCGGATAAAATTTCCCGATAACCGATGAAATCTTGCCAACTGAAGTAATGCCGACAACCTCACCCACAGAATTTATCACCGGTCCACCCTGTGCAATATCAACATCTGCCAGCGTAAAAAACTCCTGAACGCCTTTTTTTTCTCGCACAGAAACCTGCCCTGGCATTGCAATAACCGTTTTATCCTTGCCAAGATGCGTAACCTTGTTACCTTTCTCGATTTTCTGCTGTGAAAACTTGAAAAATTCAGTAGTGTCGATGAATCGAAGTTTGAAAAACACGAAACCTTCATGTGCCAGCAACGGCAAAATTGCTTCTTCCTTGCCATTATACACTGCGAGTATATTCAGAATGCTTTCAGGCATCCGGTCCCCGACAAAACTCGCACAAACTCCGGTTTTGCTGATGAGAAACGCGGTTTGTTTAAACGCAGAAAGTTTCTCACCCTCAGCAGAGAATTCATCGCGCGGAATCTCAATTGACAGAAGTTTATCCGTAAATTTATCGAATTCATCAGTTTTTTCATCGTCAGCATTGAGTGTAGCAAATAAAAACGCAGAAAAGACAAACACAATCAGGATTTTTCTCATAGCAACTCCCAATTTCTTACCGCAATAAAGGATTTAACACTGAAATATCGCGCAGGTATTGTAAATTCATATGTTCATTATCCATCAAGGTGGTTATCATTTCAAGTGTTGTGCCTGTCATTCTGAGAGAAGCAGAGAATCATAGCATTCGAACATCTGGATTCCTCGGTCGCTTTACTCCCTCAGAATGACAGCATAGAAAAACGTTAGATTAAACCGCGAGTGTCTCTTAAATTTTCGAAATCTAAGTCCCAGACACGCACGCCGCAATATCGATCGCCTTCGCGACAAAACTTCCCGAAATCTTTGCGGTCTTCGGGTGTCAGGTTCTGCAGTCGGTCTGCACGTGCTTTGCATGGGGCACAGAGCGAATTCCCAATAATTTCGTTGTGCTGCATGATTTGTTCTGTCTCATCAACTGTTGCTTCGAAGATTTCTTCCTGCGCGCCGTAACATAGACGCATCAGGGCTTTGTGCCTGAACGCTAGCATATCAAAACTCTCGACAAACCTAAGCGTGAGTGCATTTGGCAGGAGATAATATGCATTTTCACGTGAAACTCCATGCTCTAGCAGCTCATTCACCGCCTGCCAGGTTTGTTTCATGCAATCAGCATACAATTCCTTTGCAGATTCAACCGCAGCAATGAGTTTGGGTGTGATATAGTCCGGCACATCGATGACAAAAGCTTTTGCAGATGGGCGTGACGCAGGAGTCATGCGATGTCTTTGGTCCTGACTATCCGCACTATGACTCAGCTTTTTCATGAAGGTATAATTCAGATTGTGCAAAATCCGCATGCTTTTGCTGTGCATGCTGAGATTAGTTGTTTCTTCACCCATTCGACCAAATTTGTTATCAAACAGCAGCTCGATTGCCTGTCTGTCGCTAAACTGTTCTCGCGAAATACCCCAAACGCTGCGAAATGCTTTGCCAACAATTGCTTCAGGATTTATCGGCGCATCGATAAGCTTTGAGACTCTGCCTGCAAGTTCTGCATCAAATTCTTTGGCAGCGGATGCAGATTGGGTTTCCGGGAAGTTGAAATCGAGATGAGGTTCAGCGAATTCATCAGCTTCAATTGGCTCTTCGAAAAACATTTCAAGTTTTGGGTCTGCCTTTAGCACAGCATCTTTCATTTGCTTGATGACGTATTTTGCTTCTGATGGCACATCCGAAACCGTTGATATACGCCAGTAACGCAGTAATGTGAGGAATGAAATCGTGTGATGCAAAATTGTTTTTGCACCAATATTCAGCACGTACCGCGCAACTTCCTGAGATTTTTTCAGCACCTGCCTGTTAAATGCTTTTTCATCATGCATTTTCGGGAAACGCTTTCGATATTCCTCAGCAACTGTCGGTTGAAGCAATTTTCTGAGCTGAAGGTATGTTTCAGTCTGCATTTCAACGGTTTTTTCATAAATTTCTCGTGGCTGACCCAGCAAATTGGGCATTACAAAGGCTTCCGGATTGACTTTAACATAACGCTGGGACTGCTGTTCAGAATTGTAAAAAGGATGCGCATGAAGCAAGGACCAGACAAGCTGACGCGAAACGCCCACAAGCAGAAACTGAAACTGGGTGTGCTGAAGTGTCGTATGATGCCCCGCTTCATAAATTGACCCAGCAAGTCCTTGAGCAAAAGCAATTTTTTTCTGAAGCTCTTCCGGGGTGAGACCTTCAGGCAGAATATCTTCGGGTTTGACAACCTTGGATGAGTAGCACGTTCGAGCGGCTGCAATGATATCCGCAAATGGTTGATTGAATGCATTGACCAGTAAAATTTCCGGTATTTCGCTATTAAAAGGATATTCCATATTAACCTTAATTAAATTACTGGTAAAAATTAACACATAAAGAAATTATTTTTACTCAGAAAATTAAATTTTAAAAAAAGGTGATTTTTGCTAAGGACTTCTTGACTCGCAATATTAAGCAATTATAATTCCGCTTTCCTTTTGAGTGCTTATGCACTGTTTTTATTGTACTAGATTGGCTGTATCATTAGATGCAGGTAGCATCAGGAGAAAACGTAGATGGCAGTGGAGAAAATCAAAATTCGGCTCGAAGCATACGACCATGAGATACTTGATGAGAGCGTTCGTAAGATTGTTGATTCCGTACGTAAAAGCGGGGCAACGATTTCGGGACCTATTCCTCTGCCAACAAGGATTGAGAGATATACGGTTTTACGCTCACCACATATCGACAAGAAATCTCGTGAGCAATTTGAAATCAGAACGTTCAAACGTTTGATTTATATATCAAATTTTAACACTAAAACGCAGGAATCGTTGAACAAACTCGATATTCCCGCAGGTGTTGAAGTTCAGATACGCGTAGAAAAGAACTGATTTTTACGCTTTGCGAACGCAGCAGTTTTCGTTTCACGGAAGCCGTTGTTTAGACATAAGTGCTGGAGTACCAGCAACCGGAGTTGAATCGAGAAGCAACTGAAAACGCGCTTCATTTGAGTTTCGCCGGTGTAACCTATTGAAGGCAATGCAAGGCATACCTTGACAGGCAATCAAATTGCTAAACCTTCAGTTATAGTTTCTGTCATGCAACATGGCAGGTGTAACCAATTTGAAGCTTTGTTAATCGAAGCTTTGACAAATAAAGAGGTAAATATGATTCACGGTTTGTTAGGAAAAAAATTAGGTATGTCGCAGCTTTTTGATGAAACAGGAAATATTATTCCTGTAACAATCATTAAGGCTGGTCCATGTTACATAACTCAGCTAAAGACAAACGAAACCGATGGTTACAATGCGCTTCAGATCGGTTTCGACCGTCAACGTAAAAACGTTAAAAAACCTATGCAGGGACATTTTAAGAAATCGCAAGTTCCTTATCAGCGTCATATGCGTGAGTTGCGAATTCCTGAGTTTTTCAAATTTAATAAAGCTGAATATAAACCAGGTTCAGTATTAACAGTAAAAATATTCGAAATAGGCGATGTAATTGACGCTATCGGTAAAACTAAAGGTAAAGGTTTTCAGGGCACGGTTAAACGTCATAATTTCTCAATAGGTCCGAAAAGCCATGGTTCGATGAATGTCAGACGTCCTGGTTCGATTGGTCAGGCATCATATCCTGCAAGAGTTTTCAAGGGAATGAAGATGTCAGGTCAGATGGGAAACAAGATGCAGACGGTAAAAAACCTTGAAATCGTTAGAATAGACGAAGAAAATAATCTTTTGTTCATCAGAGGTGGAATTCCGGGCAGTAACGGCACGATTGTTTTCATACGTGATGCCAAAACAGGTTCACGCAAAGAACAAAAAGATAGACCGCTTGTACCGATTTCCGCGGATGAATTCAAGGAAGCAGACTCTCTGCATTAAGTTTACAACACTGTCAATAGGACATGTAGCATTAGTGTCCAATTGTCAATGTCATGAGTAAAAGCAGGTTTACCTGTCGAAAAAACTGAGAAAAATTAATAGGACAAAGGTGATAAAATGTCTAAGAAAAAAGTAGATGAAAAAATTAGCACAACGGAAAGCACCGAAAAAGCTGTTAAAGCGACGGGTGTTAAAAAATATAATGTGCCATATTTCGATAAAAACGGAGTAGCACTCGAACAACTTGAAGTTGATGAGAGCATTTTCTTGAGTAAATCGAAAAAAGAGCTTTATCCGACTCTGCATCAGATGATTGTCGGTTACGGTCATGCAAAACGCGTTGGAACTCACTCTGCAAAGACAAAGGGTGAGGTTGCCGGCTCAGGTAAAAAGCCCTGGCGTCAAAAAGGAACAGGTCGTGCTCGCGTCGGTACTCGTCGCGCACCGCATTGGCGCGGTGGTGGAATGACACACGCGATTAAACCGAGAGATTACCGAGTTGCAATGCCCAAAAGTATGCGCCATGCTGCGATGAATTTCGCTTTTCTCACAAAACTTCGTGATACTGAAATTCTGGTAATCGATGGATTCGATTTTGAAGATGACGAAACACCGAAAACCAGCACAGTTTCGACGCTCATCAACAAGATTTTGCCAAAAAAAGATAAAACCTGCTACATCGGAATTGAAGTTTATGATAGACGCTTGCTTCTCTCAACCCGAAATATAGAGAAATTCAAGCTTGCAGAAATCAGAAATTTCAATGCATACGATTTAATTAAGAACAAATACATTGTTCTTACAAAGCAAGCATTCGATTCGATTATACAGACTCGTATTTCTGAAAAAGCTGGCAAAGAGAAAGAAATTACAAAATGAAGTATTTCGCTGCGTTTACGTGGCGATTTTTTCGTTTGAGTAAAGTGAAAAAGAAATAAATTAAGGATAGAAAAATGGCTGAACAAGCTGATCACAAAGTAAGCTCGAAATTCCTTGAAAAAAGTTTCAGGATTGTTTACGCGCCGATTATCACCGAAAAAAGTGTTCAACCTCGCGGTCCCAAAGGGCATGATGAGGATGGCAATACTATAGGAGAGAATCGACCGACTTTTGCATTCTGGGTAAAAATGAATGCGAATAAGTTTGAGATAAAAGCTGCTGTCGAAGAGATTTTCAAAGTTAAAGTTGAGAGAGTGCGCATAATAATCCAGAAAGGTAGAAGATATCGCTCAAGATGGATTCGCAAGACACGTACACCAAGGAAAAAGGCGATAGTTACGCTAAAAGAAGGCGAGATGATTGAATTAGCATAAAATAAACAAAATAATGGCATCACGAGCCGAGAATTCGTGAATAAAAGTGAGGAATAAGATGGGAATTAGAAAGTATAAACCAACATCACCGGGTAGAAGACACGGTTCTGTGCTTGACTGGTCGGAATTAACCGATCGCGGACGCACAAAACCAATGAAATCGTTGTTGATGCCTCTGCACCGCGCCTGGGGTAGAAATCACCAGGGCAAAATAACTTCACGCTTTCGTGGTGGCGGAGTGAAAAGACTTTACCGTATCATCGATTTCAAACGTAGAAAAGATGATATGGCAGCAACAGTAAAATCAATAGAATACGACCCGAACAGGTCTGCAAATATTGCATTAATTGAATTCGAAGATGGCGAACTACGTTATGTTCTGCATCCGCGGGATTTGAAAGTAGGCGATACCGTGATGAGCGGCGAAAAAGTCGAGCCGAAGATAGGCAATTGCATGCCTCTTCGCAGTATCCCTGAAGGTTTGGATATCCACAATATCGAAATGAATATTGGTCAGGGTGGAAAACTTGTTCGCAGTGCAGGTACATCAGCGAAACTTGCTTCCAAAGAAGGAAAATTCGCGATTATACAGATGCCGTCCGGCGAATTCCGGAAAATTCATATTGAATGTCGCGCGACAATCGGGCATATCGGCAACCACGATCATCAGAATGTGGTCATCGGAAAAGCCGGCAGAAACAGACATAAGGGCTGGCGTCCGAGAAATCGCGGTACATCGATGAACCCGGTTCAGCACCCGATGGGTGGTGGAAACAAACGTGCAGGCGGTGGAAGACACCCGTGTTCGCGTACCGGCTTGTTGAGTAAAGGTGGAAAGACGAGGAATCCTCGCAAGCCAAGCAATCAGCTTATTATTCGTGGCAGACGTCGGGGATCGCACGTGGGCGGCGGAAAATAAGAGCTGAGTTGAAATATTTGTTTTAGGTATGATTAATTTGTACTGAATTAATGTAACCTCGGTAAATGAACTGAAAGCGGTTAAAATGACCGAGAGGGGAAAAATATGAGTAGGTCATCGAAAAAGGGACCTTTTATTGACTTCAAGCTTCTGAAGAAAATTCTGAAGCAGAAAGATACTGGCGATCGCGAACCTATCAAGACCTGGGCGCGTGCATGTGCGATTCCGCCACAATTTGTGGATCACACATTCATGGTTCACAATGGCAAAAACTTCATTAAAGTTTTTGTTACCGAGGATATGGTTGGTCATAAACTTGGTGAGTTTTCACCTTCACGCAATTTCCGAGGTCACGCTGGCGATAAAAAGAAGAGTAAGAGGAAATAAAGGGAATTAAAGGGAATTAAATTAAAAATACTTCGCTGGTTCTGAATATTGAATCATTGAAGAAAAATAAAGAGGTTTGAGATGGCAACGAAAGAAAAGATAAAGCACGGAAATGTTGAATATACATACGTGTTCCGATCATTACATAGGTTCGCGAGATTATCACCGTTTAAGGCACGGTATATCATGGATGCGATAAGGTTTAAGCCGGTGAACGAAGCACTCACATTGCTAAAATTCACTAACAGACGCTCTGCAACTTTCGTGGACAAGGTTCTGCGGTCGGCAATTGCGAATGCTATTGATTTTGGCGAGAGAAAAACCGTTACAATCCCGGTCGAAAGCCTGATTGTTAAAACAGCAATCGCTGACGAAGGACCACGGCTGAAAAGATGGCGTGCACGTTCAAAAGGAATTGCAAACCCGATTATCAAAAGAAGTTCGCATCTTGTAATCGAAGTTGGATTGCCGAAGAAGGATGCTGAGAAACTCGAAAAAGCTGATGAAATATCCAGCAAAATTAAGGGAACAAAGAAAGATCTCGACAAAATCAAGGAAAAACTCGGTGACGATGCTGTAGATGAGACAGACGAGACAACTGAGGAAACCGATGAAGTAACAGAGGAAACCGAAGTTACTGAGGAAATAAAAACGGAAGCTCCAGAAACTGACGACGCTAAAACTGATACCGAGCCCGAAGAATCAATCGAAGAAGAAAAAAAAGAGGAAAAAAAATCAAAAGATAAAAAGGATAAATAGAGGATAATATGGGACAAAAAGTACACCCGCATGGATTCAGAGTCGGTATTTATGGCAAAAATAAAGGCTGGCGGTCGATTTGGTATGCGAAAAAGTCGGAATTCTCGAAATATTTGTACGAAGATTTCCAAATCAGACGGCATCTGAAAAAGAACTACAAATTCGCTGCTATCCCGATGATTGAAATTGAACGCAAGGGCAGCGACGAACGTGTAACGATTTATGTGCATACTGCGCGTCCTGCGGTTCTTATCGGTCAGCGCGGAACAAAGCTGCGCATCATCGAGAAAGAACTTGTTGAACTGATAAAACGACCGGTTAATGTTCAGATAAAGGAAGTAAAATCACCGAATCTTTCTGCACAACTGCTTGCGGAATATGCAGCGGAGCAGCTTGAAAGACGGGCGAGTTTCAGAAGAACCATGAAAACCATCCTGAAAAATGCTCAGGAAGCAGGTGCACTTGGATGCCGAATCCGCGTTTCAGGAAGATTGGGTGGTGCAGATATGGCACGAAGCGAACATTTGCATTTCGGCTCGATTCCTTTGCAGACTTTGGGAGCGGATATAGATTATGGTTTCACGGAAGGTGTAACGACTTATAGTGTCATTGGCGTAAAAGTCTGGTTATATAAGGGAAAATTTCCCGAAGTACCAGGGCAACTAAAAGTTGCAACAAAATAAACAAGTGAATCGCTAAATTGAAAATACCGGGAATTAAGCAATCATCTGGTATAAAGCGAGGTAAAGAAATATACATTAGGAGACATATAAAATGTTAATGCCGAAAAGAGTAAAATACAGAAAAGCACAAAGGCGTGTGCGTCAGCTCAAGGGAACTGCATCTCGCGGGAATCGGGTTGCTTTCGGCGAATATGGCTTGCAGGTCATGAGTTCGACATGGCTAACTGCAAGGCAGCTAGAAGCTGGTCGCGTTGCAATATCGCATTATCTCAAAGGTGAGGGAAGATATTGGATCCGTGTATTTCCGCATAAATCTGTAACAAAGAAACCGCTTGAAGTCAGGATGGGCGGCGGAAAAGCAGATATTGATTATTGGTGTGCTGTGCTTAAACCTGGAACAATTGTATACGAAATCGGCGGTGTTCCAGATGAAATTGCGAAAACGGCATTAAATCGTGCCTCGCATAAAATGCCGGTCAAATGCAGAATGGCAATGAGACTTCCCGAGGTTTAACTCGGAAAATATAAAGAATTAGGTGAAACATGAAAAAGAAAATACTTCCATTGCGAGAAAAATCATCAGGCGAGCTTTATGAAATGCTTTCTGACTTTCAGAATCAGTATTTCAGAAGACGTTTTACATCTGACCCAAAGAGAATTCCGAATCCTAGCAAATACCAGGAAATCAGAAGGCAGATTGCAAGGATTAAGACTGTTCTCAAGGAGCGTGCTGTCAAGGATGAATCAGAAGCAAAACATTTACAAAATGAAGGTTAAATATGAGTGAAGAGAAAAAAGCAGTAGAGCGTGGTCAGCGAAAAAGGGAAATTGGTACGGTTTTGTCCAGTAAAATGGACAAATCAATCAGAGTTGGGATACAAAAACGCGTTCCCCATGCTGTTTACGGAAAAATCGTAAGCAGAACGACAAAAGTCTATGCACATGATGAAGAAAACGTTGCTAATGAAGGCGACACTGTTGAAATTATGGAGTGCCGTCCGCTTTCCAAGCTGAAAAGATGGCGCTTGATTAAAGTCCTTGAAAAGGCAAAAGTTTAAGGATTACAGCTTGATATTTTGATTCAAGCTTTGAAATAAACTGTTTTGACCGGTTGTCTTGATGAATTGATATCAGACACGCTGGAAGGATAAAGAAAATGATTCAGATGCAAACTAGGCTGGTAGTCGCGGATAACACAGGCGCAAAAGTAGTTATGTGCATTCGCGTACTCGGCGGAAATAAACAGGTCGCTTCAGTGGGTGACATTATTGTAGGATCAGTAAAAAAAGCGATTCCGCATAGCGACGTAAAGCAAGGTGAAGTGATTCGCGGAGTCATTGTCAGAACGAAATATCCCATCAGAAGAGCTGATGGAACGTACGTTCGCTTTGACAGTAATGCGATTGTACTTCTAACACCAGAAAATGAACCGAGAGGCAATCGAATATTCGGTGCAGTAGCACGTGAGTTGAAACAGAAGAACTTCATGAAGATAGTTTCTCTCGCTGCTGAAGTTTTATAAATAAAAAAGTGAGGATAAAATGAGCGGACATACAAAAGAAAACAAGAGTCCATTAAGAATCAAACGTGGTGACATGGTTGAAGTTATTCGCGGTAAAAACAAGGGTAAACGCGGTAAAGTGCTGAAGGTTGACCCGAAAGAAGCAAGAATTATTGTTGAGCAGGTCAACTATATTTTCAAGCACTTGCGTAAATCGCAGGAACACCCAAAAGGTGGACGCATTGAGAAAGAAGCACCGTTTGCATACTCGAATGTGCAGATTGTATGTCCTCATTGCAATAAACGTACAAGAATTGGGATTTCTTTCGAGAAATCCGAAGAAAGAGTTGAGAAAAGGCGTCAATGCAAACAATGTAGCGGCGTATTTTAAGGAAAAATTTAAATCCTGAGGGTTCAAACTGCAGCAAACGCTGGCGAAACACTCTCAGAAGGAGGATTAATGGCAAAGCAGAATAAAGCTGACAAACAAAAGCAAGATAAGCAGCAACCGAAGCAAAAAGCTGAAAAGCAGAAGAAGAGCCAGGATAAAAAAGGCAAGAAATATATAAAACCTAACGTAAAGCCACGGATGAAGGAGCTTTATGATAGTGTAATTCTTCCGAAATTGATGAAAGAATTCGGTTATAAAAATAAACTTGCAGCACCGAAAATTCTGAAAATTGTTGTCAATATGGGTGTTGGCAATGCTCATGAAAATAAGAAATTGATAGAGACTCTGTCAAAACAGCTTGGGCAGCTCACTGGTCAGAAAGCGGTTATAACGAAAGCTCGGAAATCAATTGCGGGTTTCAAGATTCGTGAAGGATATCCAGTCGGATGCAAAGCCACATTACGCAAAGACAATATGTACTTTTTCCTTGATAAGCTTATCACGCTGGCAATCCCACGTGTAAAGGACTTTAGGGGAATTAAGGCAAACGCATTTGATGGTCGCGGTAACTTTGCATTGGGTCTGGAAGAGCAAGTGGTTTTTCCCGAAGTTGACGCTTCAAAAATCGAACAGAACGAAATTCATGGTATGAATATAACCATAAATATTTCTGGCGGAAGTAACGAACAATCGAAATTCTTGCTTCAGGAATTGGGTATGCCTTTTAAGAAAGAAGAAACAAAGATAAAATAAAATATAGGAGTAGAAATGCCAAAGAAATCTATGTTGCACAGACAGCAGGCGGAAGCGAAATTCAGCACTCGTAAGTATAATCGTTGCCAGGTTTGCGGTCGCCCAAAAGCATATTACCGTAAATTCGGTTTATGTCGAATTTGCTTGCGTAAAATGGCGCATATGGGTGAAATTCCAGGCATGCGTAAAGCATCTTGGTAATAACGCTAGACATAACTGTTAATATAAAAAAAATAAGGTTGCGGATTATGCAACCCTTTTTTTATGGGCATTTGCTAAGGATAATAAAAAAAAGGAAGCGATGCTTCCCTTGTTGAATTTGGCTGCCGCGAAGGGACTCGAACCCCTAACCTAGTGGTTAACAGCCACCCGCTCTACCATTGAGCTACGCGGCAGTGACAATTTTGAACAAGGTGTTTATTCTAAAATTCATAAATTCCATGTCAACCTGTTAAACACAGGAAAGCACGTTTTGGTTTAAATTATTTATGAATTTTGAATTATGGGATTATCTATTTAATTCTTCGAGCATTGAGATGAATTCAGATTCTGTGAGTGTTCTGATGCCCAGTTTTTGTGCTTTCTGAAGTTTGCTTCCTGCTTTCGTGCCAACAACGAGAAAATCAAGCTTTTTCGTGACACTGGATGAAATCTTCCCGCCTTGCTCCTTCACCTTTTTTTCCGCATCTGAACGCGTCATTTGTTCAAGCGAACCGGTGAAAAGGAAGGATTTACCAGCAATTGCGCTTGTCGGCTCATCGAACAAGGATAATTTTTTGCTGCGTTGTTTGATTTCAGATTCTTTTCCGAAGTCGATGACCCCAAGGTCAGCAAATTCCTTAAGCATTGAGGAGTTTTGCTCATTTGCAAAGAAATTTATCACACTCGCTGCGATTTCACTGCCTATGCCATTGATTTCTTCCAGTTCCTCTTGTTTTGCTGACATCAGGGCGTTTAGGCTTCCATAATTCTCGATAAGCATCTCAGCAATTCGTTCGCCGACATGATTTATTCCCATACCGTACAAAAATCGTTCAATTGATGGTTTTTTCGATGCTGCGATCGCATTCACCAGATTCTCAGCCGATTTTTTACCCATTCGCTCAAGTTTTGCAACATCAACTGCCTGAAGCCGATAAATATCAACAGGTTTGCGCACAAGTTCTTTTTCGACGAGTTGTTTGACAAGCTTATCACCGAGTCCTTCAATGTTTAGCGCGTTCTTGCTGCCGTATTGCAAAATCCTACCCTCAACCTGCGCAGGGCAACCAATATTTGGGCAATAATACGCAACCTTGTCCTCGTCCTTGACAATTTCTGAATTGCACGCAGGACAATACTCAGGCATCTCGAAGTTACGTTCATCACCGCTGCGCTTTTCTTTGATAACCTTTGTAATCTGAGGAATCACGTCGCCTGCACGCTTGAGGAATACGGCATCACCGATTTTTACGTCAAGCTTACGAATGTTATCGAGATTGTGCAGAGAACACGATTGTACGACGACTCCGCCAACCTCAACCGCCTGAACCTTTGCAACAGGCGTGATTGTACCGAGTCTGCCCACCTGAACATCAATATCAAGGACTTTTGTCGTAACTTCCTTTGCTGGAAATTTCCACGCAATTGCCCAACGAGGACTTCGAGCACGAGTGCCAAGTATTTCTTGCAGCTTGCGGTTGTTGACTTTCACGACGACGCCATCAATCTCATACTCAAGTTTTTCTCGACGCTCTGAAATTTCTGCAAAGTATTGTTTAACTTCGTCAGAATCCTTGCAAATTTTACCTTCCGACGAGATTGGCAATCCAAGTTTATTCATACTTTCAACAAAATCTGAATGACTGTCAAAATTTATTTCTTCCGAATAATCGCCAAAACCGTATGCACAGAAGGAGAGTTTGCGTTCTGCAGTGATTTTCGGGTCAAGCTGACGCAAAGAGCCGGCAGCAGCATTTCTGGGGTTTGCGTAAACTTCCTCACCTTTTTCCAATTTTATACGATTTAACTCATCGAAAACCTTGAGTTTAAGGAAAACTTCACCACGGATTTCAAGCAATTTTGGGATATTTTTGATTTGCTTATTTTTTGTTGCTGTGAGGTCAAGAGCAACATTGCGTATCGTCCGAACATTCGCAGTTACATCCTCGCCAATCTCGCCATCGCCACGAGTCGAAGCAAGCTTTAATTTTCCATGCTCATACACAATTTCAACCGCCAAACCATCAAATTTCGGTTCACAGAAAAATTCTAGACCGTCTATATCCGCTGAAACATTAGCATCAGCAAGTATTTCCTGGCATCGATGAACAAAATCATCAAATTCTTCCTCATCCATTGCATTATCGAGTGAAAGCATTTGTTGAGAGTGTTTGACCTTGGGTAGCTTGGAAACAGGCGGTGCACCCACACGTTGAGTTGGCGAATTCTTATCCGCAAGCTTCGGATATTTTAGCTCAATAGTTTCCAGTTCGCGCAGGAGTACGTCATATTCAGTATCAGAGATAATTGGGTCATCCAAAACATAATAACGGTGATTGTGCTGTTCAAGCATTATGCGCAATTCAGCTGCACGCTCTCGAATATCAGTTGGCACATCATTATTTTCCATCAGACTTGCTTTCCATTGCCAATTTATACAATTCTCTCGCTTTCGCCAGATAATCTACGCCTTCGTCAATGTCCCCACAAATCGAGACTGTTAAAGCTTCAGGATGTAAGTATTTGTTCGCAACCTGCAGCACATCGTCCTTCGTAATCGCTTCAATCTTCTTTGGAAACTCTTCGAAGAATCCGTACCCAAGTCCGTAAACATGGATTTTCCGCAATATCTTCACAAGTTCTTCAAAACTTTCATAAGTCGATGGGAAAGATCCAATCAGATATTCCTTGGCACCTTTGATTTCATCGTCTGTAACCTTATCCTTGCGAATTAAATCAAGATGCTTGATGATGCCGACAATCGAGTTCACTATGTTTTCCTTTGAGGTCTGAATCCCGCCGATTAATCGACCATAATCATACCTTGCACCCTCAGCCAGAACCATCCAAACAGAATACGCATAACCATGTGTATCACGCAGATCCGCGCTGAGCCGGTCGGTAAATCCTGCTCCTGTCCCAAGAATGTTGTCAAGAACCAGAAGGGAGTAATAATCGGGATTATTTCGTTTGATTCCTCTGTGTCCAATGTAAATTGATGCTTGTTCTGCATCGTCAAACTTTTTATACAAAGTTCTGTCATCAGTTTGAAGATCTACTTCGGGCAGTTTCAATTCTGAAATATCACCTTTCTGCCAGCTTGAGAATTCCTTATTCAGGATTTCTGCAAGCTCTGAAGCATGAATGTCGCCGACAACGTGTAAAGTTGCATTATTCGGCAAATAATGCTGTTTGTAAAACTTTTGTATGTCTTCACGTGAAATTGCATTCAACCCTTCAACCGTCTCTCGGTATGCATACGGATGTTTGACGGGATATAACAAACTCATAAAATTCATATAAGAAACTTCATCAGGGTCATCAAGCTGGCTTTTAAGATTGTTCACAGCAAGTTTTTTCTTGATTGTTAATCTATCTTCGGGAAATGTTGGTGTAATAACGATTTCAGCAAATAATTTCATGAAATCAGTAAAATCCTTGCGAAGCACCGATGCTGAGATTCCGTCACCTCTCGAATCAACCTTTGCACCCCAGAAATTGATTTTCTCGGAGATTTCAAGTGCAGACTTTTTCGTTGTTCCCTGCATCAGCATCTTCCCAAGCAGGTTGTACACACCAATTTTATCCGCTGGTTCAAACAGCGATCCAAGCATTATATCAAGGTCAAGAGCAATCATTTTGGCATTATTATCCTCGACAAGCTCAACATTCAACCCGTTTTCCAATGTAAACTTCTGAATATCGAAACCCTTTGCTTTAAATGTTTCAATCTTGGTTTCTTCCTCCGGTTTCATAACAGTAATTATCGCTTTGTCTTTCCCAAAATACGTTTTTGCTACGTGCTGCACATCTTCGGAAGTAACATCCATAATTTTTTCGATGAATTTTGATTGATAGTCAGCATCGTTGAATGCAATTTTATTAAATCCAAGATTTTGTGCGATGTTGTGTGTCTTCTGACCTGAAAACACGAGACTTGCGAGTGTTTGATTCTTTGCTTTGCTGACTTCATAATCCGTCGGTTTATTTTCCGCAATCTCAGAAAGCGAAGCATGAATTTCATCGATAAGGACAGAATAATCACGCTTAAGCGGAAGTTCCGCCCAGAATGTAAACTCACCTGCAAGTGCCCGGCAATAATTCCACGAGCTGAAATCGTCAGCAAGTTTCTTCTCAGTTAAAATCTTTTTAACGAGACGCGATGATTCCCCACTTGATAAAATGCTGTCCAGCACCAAAAGCGCAGGATAATCCTTGTGTGTTTGAGGAACAGTTGTGAAACTTGTGGTCAAGCGCGTGATATTCGCGTCTTTGTCGATGTTATGAATGCCAGCAGATGGTGCAAGTGGCGCGTTTTTGAATTTCACGAAATCGCGATTCATTTCAGTTTTTCGAGTCGCAATTTTACCGAAATGTTTTTCAACCTTCGTTTTAGCATCAGCAACATCAATATCGCCAGCAATTACGAGTACAGCGTTGTCTGGCTGATAAAAATTGTCATAAAACATGCGCATTTTCTCAGGTGTCAATTTACGAAGAACCTTTTCATAACCGAGGATCGGATGCCCGTATGCGTGTTTCTGCCCATAAATAAAGGGATTGCTCTCCATAAACAAATATGACCAAGGATTATCAATGTTTTCGTTTAATTCTTCGAGGACAACCTCAAGCTCAGCATAGAATTCTTTTTCGATGAAGGAGCAATTGCGCATCCTGTTTGCTTCAATCTCCAGAGCGATTTCCCAGTTTTTTGTCGGGAACTGAAAATGATAGGCAGTATAATCAGTTGTCGTGAAAGCGTTGTTTTCTCCGCCATTCATCTGCGAAATCTTGTCAATTTCACCCTTTTTGTATTTGTCTGTACCCTTAAACATCAGATGTTCGAGGAAATGACACGCACCGAAATAATCCGGCATCTCAAAACTTGAGCCGACTTTGTAGAACATAAATGTTGCAACAAGCGGAATACGGTGCATCGGCTTAATGATGACTTCAAGCCCGTTGTCGAGTTTGAATTCGATAATATCCGCATGTGAAACTTCCGATTTGTCCTCAGTCTTGGTTATCCCGATTTTATCGCCCTGTGAGTGTATCGCGCCTGCCATAAGAAGTATGCTCAGTAAGAGAAAAATTTTGTTTAAATGTTTCATGTTTATCCTTAATCGGGATGGGTATGAAAACTCGGAAATTTGTCATTCCTGCGAACACAGGAATCCAGAAATATGCTGAATTTCGCTGATTTTGGATTCCCAATCAAGTTGTGAATGACAATACTGGTTATTTTTCCGAAACAACTTATTATTTTGTTATGATTGTCTAAAAATACAAGTTTTATCAACTATAATAAAACAAAATCCACTCAGATATTCCCTTTCAAACGAGTAACATGCTTAAAGTTAATGAAATATTTTTATCGATTCAGGGTGAAAGCAGTTTCGCTGGCTTGCTCTTTGCCTTCATACGCTTGACCAGCTGCGACCTTCGCTGTATTTATTGCGATACAAAATATGCCTACGAAGAAGGTGATTTTCTTTCGATTGATAAAATTGTTAAAAAAGTGCAGAGTTTTGGGGTATCGCGGGTTTGTGTAACGGGTGGTGAGCCGATGTTGCAGCAGGAACAAACTCTCGAATTGTTGAAAAAGTTTTGTGAATTGAACTTTCTTGTAACCCTTGAGACAAATGGACATCATTCAATTACGGATATCGATGAACGAGTGCGAATAATTCTGGACGTGAAAACACCAGGCTCTGGGATGTGCGATAAGAATTATTACAAGAATCTGAATCTGGTCAACCCGAAAGATGAAATAAAATTCGTTATTGTGGACAGAAAAGATTATGAATGGGCAAAGCAAATTATTGTCGAATATGAACTTGCGAAAAAAACGCAAATCCTGCTTTCAGCTTGCGAAACCATGCTAAAACCTTCAAAATTAGCGGAATGGATGCTGGCGGATAAACTGGACTGCCGACTTCAGCTTCAGCTTCACAAAATAATCTGGGGCGACCAACGTGCAAAATAAACAGGTAAACCTGCTTTTACTCACAGCATTGACATTAGGAGCAGACTTTCTGCCTTTCTATAGCAGACAGAATGTAAAGCTCTTGAGAGCAACTTGACAGGCTAGGAAGCCTGTCCTACCAATATTTAAAACTTCTGTTACACTGCCTAAAAGCAGAAAGTCTGCAATGAAAAAGGCGTCGTTTCCTTCGACGCCTTATTAAAGCTCTTCCTAAAGATATCCATGCTTATCATTGCTTACGCAATAATCTTTAACAACCTGTCTTTTCTCACACCATATACAGTAGGACTCAGGAATAACCTGCCCTTTTGACAGTGTTGTATAGTAAAGCATGTTTACATGCCTTTTTATTTCGCTTTCCGACACAGGGGGTGCTAATTCGTCTTGCCTATTTGATATGCCAGAGCGTGTCGAAGTTCGAGCATTATATCCTCAATCTTCAAGCCATAGTCATTCAAGGCATCGTTTACAGCATCGTACATCTCGCCAGGTTCGCCTAAATCGTTCCTGACATAAACCGAGAGGTCAAGTGTACCGTTATTGAACTTGTTCTGATTTACTGGATATCCTGCTGGTGACCTTAAAGTCTTCAGTGCTTTGTTAATCGAGCTCTTAATTTCGTTTTCAACACCGGTGAAGATGATTCTGTAGTAGAAACCTTTTTCAAGTTCCAGCTTCCAGTTTTTCATCATGTCTTCATAAATTTGGTCGATACCGTTTTTCGCGCAGGAAATAATTGCATCATCTCTGTTGGAGGGAATGTCTTCCAATTCTCCAGAAGTTCCTCTAGAATCGCCAGCAGTTTTACCTGTTGAAACGAATACTGCTCGGAAAACCCCGCTTGCCTGCATGAAACCTCTACCCGCTTTTTCAACTTTTACGTCGAATGTGATGTACATATCTGCTTCAATTGCGAATTCAGGATTAATGTCAATATCGCCTGTTGCATCACCTTTAATCGAGCTCCAACCCTGAATAAGTGTAACGTAATCGTCAATCTGGAAACCTGAATTTCTGTCGCGTAGAAGTTCACTAGCTCCTGAAAGTGCATATTTGTCATCTTCTGTAAGTTCTAGATTGTCAGTTTTACCGAAAAGACTTGAAGGCATAAGACAAACCTTCGGCAATGTAATTTTCTCAGTAACTCCGATAACAGAATAACCTCTATCTGTCAACCATGTTAGAAGCTGCTGACGCTGGCAAACAACCTGACCTTCCCATCTGATCCCACCTTGAAGCTGCGTGGGTCTTGCGGTTTCATTGTTAAGAGCGCAAGTTCTGTTGACAATTTGATTCCAGCCGCTGTCATTAACAACTTTTTTGATGTCCATTGCAGTGTCTTTTCCCATCGCTTGTGCTGCTGCATTAAGTGCCTGCCATTTCGCGATTTCAATCGTTGGACCTTGTCCCCAAGCTTTGATTGTGGACTGCGTGTCAGATTCGGTGATGACTTTGCCGATAACATTGCCATCAGGTTGCACCTTTGTTGGAGGTGCTGGTGGAACGCACGAAACCAGCGCGAAAACCACTAATACAAGAATCGAGAGAGATACAGTTCTCATTGGAACTCCTTTGTAAAAAAATTTCCTGAATGTTTCCCCTGCTTACCCGTGAAGTACGCTCTACAATCCACATGCTTCTTTGGTTATCTTTAGTTATCGTCGTCAAAGTTTCCTTAACGTTGGCGATGATACCTTCAAACCATTTAAAGCTGCAGGATGTTGACCAATACTTGCTTTTCAGGTTACAGGATTGTATTTATCATAAATTTATCGGTATTATTTTGGTCTCTTATTGAGAGCAATTCAAAAATACAATAAATAACACCTGCAGAACAGATAAAATAGTTTAACAAATGAAATCCATTTCACAAGAACATGATAGGTTGTTGTATTATCTGTTACATTAATTTATTCAATTCCGAAATATTTTCAACAAAATTCGTTTGCAGGATAGTAAAAGAGTTCTACTGAAAAAGGTATCAAAATTATGTATAATAAGTTTATATAATTTTACATAAATCGATGGCAGAAAAAATACCAAAAACTATTGCTGATGTGCGATTCGGTCGTTTTTCGGATTTGGCTGATTCCAAGGACATATCCAGCATAATTGATGCTGGTATGAAGGATGATGTTCGTGTAAGGAAATTTAAATGGCTGAAATACACTGCAATTGTGCTTATTTTTTTTGTTGCCAGTTATGTTTTAAGGGGTTATTGGCTTGGTCCTATTGTAAAACCGAATCTTGAGTCGTTTCTAAGCAGTAAATTCAATACTAACTTTGAGATTGACCTTGTCAGAGGCAATTATATCAACCATTTCCAGCTGTACAATGTTTCAATTCA
>CAYZQB010000009.1:0-34003 GCA_964480395.1 uncultured Planctomycetia bacterium | reverse complement strand
GATGACATACATTGCTAGACACAGGCAGGGATGCCTGTGCCACCATTTACTTTTTTACCATCCATGCTTATCATTGCGAGGAAGGAGCGAAGTGACTGACGTCGCAATCTCAGGAGTTGCTGCTGATTCGCAAACCTACAATACCTGTCAAGCATCTGCAACTCGCCAGAGTCTCTGAGATTACTACGCTTCGCTCGGAATGACAGTGTTTCAACATTTTGCAGACATCATAAATTCGTTGCATTTCCACGATTGGCACTGCTCTAGCCTGGATTCTTCGTTGCACTCACTACATTCATTCCACTCAGAATGACAACAGGGATGCATTGTACATGCTTCGCTCAGAATGACATCGTGGATGCTTTGTACAATCAGCTAAAAATTGTAAACAAGACCGACTGCTAAATAATTTATTAGCGTAAAAGTGTAAATTTTATCGTTGTCAGCACCACCTTCTACCAAGCGGTATCCAAGCTGAAATGCAAATTCCTTCGATGCCTGATACATCAAACCGATAAAAACATCTTCCGCTCTGCCTACTGAAACCGCAAATAAATCACCAGTCAAAAGCATGCTTAATGTTTTGGAAAACTTCAACATTAATCGAAAATTCACCAACCCAACATATCCGATATTATCGTAAGATGCTTTATTATCAGAATCATCGACGTTTTGAAGCGAAATCTCAGCATCACGAATGAAAAAAGTTAATCCCATACCGAATTCAACTGTATCTGTAAGAACAAAATCCCACCGGTACTGCAAACGCCAGGTATTGAAAATATATTGTGCATCAATCTTTGTATCAGTTAAAAATGTAATCCCGTCAAACGTTATATCGTTTTTCAGAATTCCGCTTGCATCGATTTTGTTCGGTGTGTACAAAAAAGTCAGATGATGTCTATCATTGATTGAATATTGCAAAGAAATGCGGAAGAAGATTTCGTTATCAGGCTTAAAATCATCTCGTAGTGAAAATCTTGTACCATCGACTGTTCCGGGAATCTGAACATCGTTATACCCCGGAAAAAGAACTCCGGATTGAAGCTCAAGCTCGAAATTGTCTTCAAAATAACTTTCAGTCAGAATCGCACGACCAAAAGCAAATGCTGAATTGCAGAACACGAAAATCAATAAGATTCCTAAAACATGTTTAATCTTCATGGAAAATCCTCATTTGTTATTATCTTTTTCTTTATCCTTCTCTCTCAGCTCTTTGCCGATGCGCATTGCACAAAATTTTTCTCCGCACATCGAGCAATATTCAGCGGTCTTGAAATAGTCACCACCAAGTGTTTCGTCGTGATATTCCTTAGCTCTGTCTGGATCAAGTGCCAAACTAAATTGAGTTTCCCAGTCAAAATTCAGACGTGCATCCGACATTTTATCGTCAATATCCTGCGCTCCGGGGATTCCCTTGGCAATGTCAGCAACGTGGGCAGCAATTTTATGTGCGATTACACCGACTCGAACATCTTCAGCATTTGGCAGTCCGAGATGCTCTTTGGGAGTAACGTAACAGAGCATGGATGCGCCGTGCCATGCTGCGAAAGCCCCACCGATTGCGCTGGTAATATGGTCATATCCTGCAGAAATGTCTGTTGGCAGTGGTCCGAGAATATAAAACGGTGCATCATCGCAAAGTTCTCTTTCTTTGCGCATATTCATCTCAATTTCGTGCAATGGAATATGTCCTGGACCTTCAATCATCACCTGCACATCGTATTCCCATGATTTTCGCGCAAGTTCACCCATAACCGCAAGTTCCGCGAACTGTGCTTCATCGCTCGAGTCGCTTAAACATCCTGGACGGAGCCCATCACCAATTGAGATTGTTACGTCATATTTACGCATAATCTTCATTAATTCTTCATAATGGGTGTAAAATGGGTTTTCCTTGCCGTGATGAAGCATCCAATGTGCAAGCAACGAACCGCCACGGCTGACAAGCGGGATTTTTCGAGCGAGGATTTTCGGCATGTGGCTTTTCAGTATTCCAGCATGAATCGTCATATAATCCACGCCTTGCTCTGCTTGTTCTTCAACAACCTCAAGCAAAAGCTGCGGGGTCATATCATAGACACTGTCAACTTTCTCAAAAGCTTCGTAAATCGGCACTGTACCAACAGGTATGGGTGAATTGTCGATAATAGCTTGCCTGATTTCCTTAATATTTTGTCCCGTTGAAAGGTCCATCACGGTATCTGTTTTGTATCTTAATGAATGTTTCAGTTTCTCAACTTCTTCATCAAGTCCGGAACTCAAGGGTGAATTACCGATATTCGTGTTAATTTTTACTCTTAATGAGCGACCGATTCCCATTGGTTCTATATTGGGATGTTTTATATTGGCAGGGATTGCAACTTTTCCCTCCGCTACCAACTTTCTCAACGTTTCTGCATCTATCTTTTCGAGTTTTGCGACGTGCATAATCTCTTCTGTTAAAATGCCTTTCTTGGCATAATACATCTGCGTATTTACGTCGGTGAAATCTCGCTTGCTAATCCATTCTTTACGCATAATTTTCCTTTATGATATGTAAACTGTTGGTGGGTCAGGCATCTTTGCTGACATTCAATAATAATACAACAGGCAAGGATGCCTATTCCACCAGCAGTATTATGTAATTTTGTTCGCAATCATCAATGTAATAACGTAATTTTCCTCGATATAATTCCAATATCAATGTCCGATTCAGCAAAATCCTATACTTTTATAGCTTTGTTATTTTATCAGTTTTGTGAATCAATAAACAGCAATCATAGTGAAGGAAGAAAAATTAATAATAAATCGGGTGGAATTGTATTTTGAAAGATAATGTTGTATAATAAATAAACGTGATGGAGGTTATTTATGGTTAAAATACACATTGCTATGCTGATCGCAATTTTTGCTGTCTCAACGATGGGTTGTGCAACGAGTGAGTCTATTTACACAGCATCCAAGGATGAAATCGTAACCTTTAAAACTGCACCTGAAGATACGATTGTTGTTTTCCCAAAAAATTTCAGAGCACCAAAGAAATTGGAATCATCTGACAAAGACGTTGAGATGTATTTGCGTTTTGCTGATGCGATGGATGTAATAAATTACAAGACAGAACAAAGAAGAATAGCAAAAAAGGAAGCCTGGGAAAAATACAAGATGGAGCGTGAAGAATATCTTGAACGAGTTAAAGCTGAGAGAAAACTAAATGAAGAACGCTCAAACGATGAAAGAATATATTCTCGCTGGTGGAGATATTCGCATAATAGACGCTATGCATCGTATTATTGGTTTGGCTTCTACCCGATAGGACCGAATTATTATCAGGAATGGTGGGATCCTAGTCTGCCAAACACCGGGCATAGGGCATATCTTCGTGCAGCAACAAGCAAACAGGTTCTTGGTTCTACAAACGCGCCTACAACCCGAGGAACAACAATAACCAACGGAAAAATTACGAATCCCAGTCGAACTACTGGAAATTAAACAGCGAACTTGACGGTTGTTGCAGAAAATAACAAGCAACAAATAATCTTGGTTTTACCTAAATCCTCTGTTAAAAAAGACAGAGGTTTTTTTGTGAGTAAAATGAAAGCGAAGAAAAAGACAGCGACTGCTACAGATTCCGGCGAAGGCAGGAATCCTGTATTATCAGGGGTTACATCTTTTCTGGATTCCCAATCAAGTTGGGAATGACAACATTAGTTACCTTAATCGGACACCGTAAAATGAAAACACATGAAATTAAAATCGATAATTTTCAATTTTCTGCTGCTCATTTTCTAATTGGTGAAAAATTCGGTGTGGAAGCGCTGCACGGGCATAATTTTGGGGTTGAGATAACTTTCAAGAGCAGAATCGACGATGCAGGCATTGTTGTTGATTTCATAAACCTGCGCAGTTATGCAAAAGAAATTATTAATCAGCTTGACCATAAATTATTGTTGCCAGGTCGAAATCCCGGTATAAAAATCGAACAAAGTGACAAAAATACTAACATCTCAGCAGATTCTTTATTCATAAGCATAAAATCGAACAATGTTGTACAGATTCCGTTTGTAAATACATCGGCAGAACTAATAGCAGAGTATTTCGCCCAAAACATGCTGACTAAACTTCGAGATTCTGGGATGTTAAACGGCACAGGAACGTTAAAAGTTGGTATTTCAGAGGAGCCAGGTTGCACAGGCATATGCAGAATCGATTTTTAGGAGGAATTGCGATTAAAGTCAATATTTCAGATGATTTTGTTGCACGGCTTGAGGATTTTAACTTCAACATCAAGAAAGCAGCATCACTGTTTTCGGGTGATTTATCCGGTGTTATGAAAGGCGGCAGAACCGAATTCGCAGGACACAAACCTTACTCGCCTGGTGATGATTTCCGTTACATCGACTGGAATGCTGCATCCCGCTCGGATTCACTTCACTCAAAGACATTTTTTGCGGAAAGCACAAGCAAGGTTCACGTATGGATTGATACAAGCACTTCAATGTTTGACAAACTTGATGAAGCGTTCAAAATAGGTATTTCTTTGGCGTTTCTCGCGCTGAAGGCTGATGCTGAAACATCTCTCAGTTTTTACATTGACTCGATCACGCTGCAATATCTTGGTGCATACAAAAATCAGGCATCGATTTTCGAGATTATCGGTTTAATCAACAGTCTTGAATTCTCAGAATATGAAGGTTTGCATTTTCCTGTTGACCGCATCTTGAAAAGCCATGGTCGGAACTCTCAGATTATTGTCATCTCAGACGCTTACGACGATGAGCTTCTGCAAACCGTGAAGGCACTCTCGCAACGCAATATGCTTGTTTTGCTTCTTCAAACTCTCAGCCAGGATGAATTAACCCCAAAATACTTCGAAAATATGCTTTTGCAGGATTCTGAAACCAAAGAAATGCTCAAAATTCCTGGAAATTCATCAGTTCACGACAATTACATCAATGAGCTTGACAAGCACATTGTAAAAATAAAAGGATTCTGTCGTCAACATCACATCGCATACAAACTCTGCAATACAAACCTGCCAATAAATGAGCTTCTAATCAAACACATTCTTTCAACCCAGTAACAACTTATATATAATGTTTTTCAAAAAAAATGCGTAACTTCCGAAATATTAATGTGTTCAATACACCTTGTGTATAAATTAAGGTACAACATGCGTAAAATTTCAACTTTACTTATATTAAATGTGATTTTAACTTGGATTATCGGTTGTTCAAGTTCGTCAACCACAAATCCTACGTTGTTTGCTATAGCTCCAAGAAACTGGGATTTTGGGAAGCTTTTATTATCAACCAGCAAAACGAATGATTTTATCGTTAAAAATCAGGGAAATTCTTCGTTTGACATAACTGATATTTCAATAAGTGGTTCGAATTCAACTGATTTTGCAATTATTGCACCTCTAGTTTTACCTGATACAAACCATCCATTAGTCATGGCTGGCAACTCAAATCTTGCAATAACAATTGAATTTACGTCACAGAATCAAACTGGCTACAAAGAAGCTGTGCTTAATATAGAATTTTCGACTCCGAATTCACCATTTATTGGAAAACTCGAAGCTTACAGCATAGTCGACATTTTGGGTAATGAAACATGGGGAAATACTTGGGGTAGCGATGATAACGATGTATTAAGCGGAATTGCTTCAGATTCAGCTGGAAATGTGTATGTTGTGGGAAGTTTTCTAAACACAATCGACTTGAATCCCTATGATGACAACGATTCAGGCACATTAACAGATGTTGATTCTCATACTTCAAATGGTGATACCGATTGTTTTCTTAGTAAGTTTGACAAAGATGGGAATTTCCTCTGGGGATTAAGCTGGGGTGGAGTTCAAGTTGACAGAGCTTGCGGAGTGGTTGTAGACCAGTATGATAGTGTTTACATTGCTGGTGATTTTGAGATGACAGTTGACTTTGATCCTGGTAATAACACATATTCTGTTTCATCAATAAACAACGAGCGTGATGGATTTTTATGTAAACTTGATAAGAACGGGATTTTCCAATGGGTGAGAACCTGGGGTGGGAATCAAGCAGATTGGGTTTATAATTGCGAAATTGATTCAAAAGATAACATTCTAATCGTTGGGAAGTACCGCAAAATTTGCGATTTTAATCCCGGCGGAATGACATATTCATATTCTTCAAACGGAGAAGGTGATTGTTACGTTCTCAAACTGAATTCAAGTGGTGGTTTCGTCTGGGTAGCTGCATGGGGTGGAGATGATCCTGACCATGCTACGAGTGTTGCGGTTGGTGCAGATAACAGCGTGATTGTCGGTGGTTTTTTCCAGTTAACAGTCGATTTTGACTTCGGTTCAGGCACCGAAAATAGAACATCAAAAGGTGATTTAGACTGTTTTGTTCTTAAAATTACCGAAAATGGAAATTTCTCATGGGTTAATACTTGGGGAAGTAATGATAGTGACAGAACAAACGGTGTTGCAGTTGACAATATCGGGAATGTTTATGCGGTTGGTCAATTTGTAAACACGTGTGACTTCGATCCAACTGGCGGAAACAATAACGTAACTTCAGCAGGCGGAAGCGATTTATTTATTAGTAAGTTTGACTCAAATGGCAATTATATATTCACATATGCTGGCGGTTCTGATTCTGGTGATATTGCATGTCATGTCAGATGTGATGATTTGAATAATGTGTTTGTAACCGGCGGTTTCAAGAAATCATGGGACTTTAATCCTGCTGATGATGGCAATCCAAACACATCAGATGATGTTGATATAGTTAAATCTTACAGCGGTGAAGATTGTTATTTGGTTAAGTTTGATGAAACTGGGAAATATCTTTATACGAGGGTATTTGGTGGTGCTGGTACAGATAGAGGATATTTTATTGCAAAAAACAGCATCAATGAAATCTATCTTGGTGGAATATTCAACAGCAAAATTGATTTAAATCCTGAAGATGACAGCAATAACACAACAACCACAGATGTCGATGAGCATCAAGCAATTGGGGATAATGACTGCTTCATCGTCAAACTTAATTAAACAGCTTGTCGAAGTTTTACTTGTGCAGATTATTTATCTTCTGCTTTCCAGATACGGTTTTGCTGAATAAGTTTCTGATTCAAATAAATTTTATTCAAACCCTTGCGCAGTCGGTTTAGCAATTCATTATCTTCAAAATGCTTAATCAAATTTTTATCTTCATGAGGATCATTTGTAAGATTATACAGAAATTCTCTGTTTGTTCTGATATGCTTCACATATTTGTATGGATGTAAAAGAACCGATAGATAGATGCCGTCATAAGGTTGAATCAGGTATATCTCATGTTGGGTAGTTTTATCATGTTTGAAAATCGACTCACCAATGAAATGATTGCGAGTGTTAATATTCAATAAATCAAGAATTGTTGGTGCAATATCAACCTCCGAATAAGCATAATTGCTGATGTATTTCGGCTGCAGATTCCCATTCCACAAAATTACAAAAGGTATTCGGAAAGATTCCTCAAATGCTCCAACCTCGTTATGATAATTACCATGTTCACCAATCGGGAAACTATGGTCACCGAGAATAATCACAATGCTGTTCTTCAAATAATCCCGCATTTCAAGCTGTTTGAAGAACTCCCGCATGTACTTATCTGACAGATAGATAGAATTTTCGTAATCCTCCTCCATATTTGCTGTCTCTTTATACAAATACATCTGCTCTTCAGGTAAACGGTTGAAACGTGCGTGATTTGAGATTGTTGCCATGATTGTGAAGAATTTTTTGTCTTCACCAGCATTTTTACGCACATTGTCGAGATATTGAAAATATTTCTGGTAGTAGAGATTGTCCTGAATTCCCCAGCCCCAATTGTTTTTTTCGTCAACATCTTTCGAAAACTTTTCCGACATTGCTTCAATGTGGTCGAATCCCATGTGTTTTGCGAAATTTCCCTCATTATCAAATGTGAGATTGCGCGCAGCTTTGAAATATAGGGATTCATAATTGTATTCTTTGAGAATTTCCGCCAGTGAATGCAGATTTATATCAGAAAATCTGGTGTAAACTTTACCTCGAAAACTTGGAATGACCGAACATAGAGTTGCAAATTTGCATTTTGCAGTTTGGATTGAATTCGAGTAAAAGTTTTTTACGAAAACTCCCTTATCAATGAGTTTGTTAAACAATGGTGTAATTTCATCACCGTTTTTGTTTTTTCGTTCAATAAACCTGGCATTGAAGGATTCGACCATGAGAATGAAAACATGCGGCATGTTCTTAGTTGATTCCTGCGTTTGATTGACAATCTCCACTGAAGTTGGTTCGTTGATATATGGGAATTCTTGGACATCTTCAGCATTATCAGAATCATCAATTAAATGATATCGGTAAATGCTCTGGTAGAAATATGTTAAATCGTCATAAACAAGCGTGGGCGATGATAAAATAACAATATAAAGGGCTGCAGTTAAACCAAGTGTGAAGAAGTAATTTTTTGGTTGCTTCCATTTTGTGAGAATTTTCTTCCTTTTTTCAAGTATAACAAGCCCAACGATGAATCCAGCAATTGCGAGAAAGTACAGGAAACGCCCTTTCATAAGAAACAGGTCGAGTGATTCCGCATAGAATATCTCACCAAAGTTGTCAAATAGCAGACTGTAATCCAAGCTGTTGTGTGTTGTTATATGAAAACCTAACAAGAAGAAGTATAAACAGATTGTGGAGATGTTTACGGTTACTTGAATAACGGGCTTTTTATGTGTCAATAAATTCATCAATTGAACGTACAAAATCAATGAAAAGTAGCTTAGTGCTATGATAATAATACCGCTGAAATCAAGGTAAATATTGAAACGTCTTTGAAAAGGTGCAAAAAATTCCGCACAAAGATAATACACAATAAGAAATGTCTGCAAAATGAGGATTATTTTTGTTGTGAAGCTTAGATGAATCGGTATAAATCTCGCAATCTGTGCAATTTTGTCTTTAATCTTCATTTAATGCCTTAAATAAATACAGCGCATGTAAACATGCTTTTTTTTACATCAATGTCAATAGGTCAAATAACTCTTGAATCCTATTGCCGATGCCATGAGAAAAGCAGGTTTACCTGCCTAAATATATACAATTTATCGAACGTGGTTTGCTAAAACCTTCGGGTCAGCACCGCGCGGGCTGATAATGCGGACAGCATCGACCTTCACAGGACATGAATCTACACAAACACCGCATCGAACACATTTGCTTTCATCAATCACATGAACCTGCTTCTTTTCACCGCTGATACATTCAACAGGACAATTTTTTGCGCACATCTGACAACCAATGCACTTTTCCGGTTCAATCCAGAAATCGATTAATTCTGTACAGACACCTGCTCGACATTTTTTGCCCTTGATATGTTCTTCGTATTCCTCGATGAAATATTCAAGTGTAGAAAGCATCGGATTCGCAGCAGTACTTCCGAGTGCACAAAGTGACATTTCCGTAACACCTTTCCCAAGTTCACGTAAATTCTGTATATCTTCCTCTTTGCCATTTCCTTTGGTTATGCGCGTTAAAATCTGAAGCATTTGAAAAACACCTTCGCGGCATGCAACACATTTTCCGCATGATTCATCTGACAGGAAATTAGTGAAATATCTGGCAACATCGACCATGCATGAAAGTTCATCCATTACAATCATGCCGCCGCTTCCCATCATCGAACCGAGTTTCTTTAACTCATCGAAATCAACTGGCACATCAAGGTATTTTTCTGGTATTACACCACCTGACGGTCCGCCTGTTTGAACACCCTTGTATTTTCTTCCGTCAATAATTCCACCACCGATTTCGAAGATAATTTCACGCAGCGTTATTCCCATGGGAACTTCGACAAGACCTGTGTTGTTTACTTTTCCGACAAGCGAGAATATTTTTGTTCCGGGACTGCCTTCAGTACCAATTTTTTTGAACCAGTCTGCTCCATTTCTCATAATCAACGGAACATTTGCCCAGGTTTCGACATTGTTAAGCACTGTTGGGCGTTTGAAAAGACCGGAAACAGCGGTGTGAATGTGTTTTGGACGTGGTTCGCCAACCTTTCCTTCAATTGAAGCCATGAGAGCCGTTGATTCGCCACAAACAAACGCACCACCGCCACGAGCGATTTTAACCATAAAACTGAAATCAGTTCCGAGAATATTTTTCCCAAGAATACCTTTTTCTTCTGCCTGCTTGATTGCATTTGATAAATTCTCGACTGCAAGCGGATATTCTTCTCGAACATAGATATAACCATCAGTTGCACCGATTGCATATGCACCGATTGCCATACCTTCAAGAACCTGATGTGGATCACCTTCCATGAGCGACCGATCCATAAATGCGCCAGGATCGCCTTCATCTCCATTCGCCAATACGTATCTTATACCCTCTAAAGCAACAGCATTCGCACTGCTACGCCATTTCTTCCCAGCATTATATCCACCACCTCCGCGACCACGAAGACCAGCATCTTCGACCACTGAGATAACTGCATCCGGTTTTTTCGTCAACGTGATCTGCAAACCCTCATATCCGCTGACAGCGATATAATCATCAATCTCTGTTGGTCGTATCAAACCGTTATGCGCAAACACCTGCCGATTTTGCTTGGCATAAAACTGAATTGTATCAGTGGTTAAACGCAACTTTTTAGCTTCAATGTCCTTGTATAAAAGCTTTTCAACCGGTTTGCCGTTTTTAACCGTTGTTTCTATTATCTCTGCGACGTTTTTCGTTTCGACATTATGATAAAAGTATTTCTGCGGATAAACAATCACCAGAGGACCGAGTTCACAGAGTCCCATGCAGCCTGTTTGTTTCACTTCAGCATTTATTTTTTGCTCAGCAATGAGTTTCTGGAATTCCTCATAAACTTCCTGCCCATGAGAAGATAGACAACCTGTACCACCACAAACAGTGATAACAGTCATTTTTGTATGTATATTTTTTATAAGCGTTTGTCGATAATCACTCAACATCGCAGATGAATTGAATCTTGGCATGATTTCCTCCTTTGTCGCTGACAAGCGATTATCTTCAAATTATAATTATACTAAAAGTACGAGTTTACGAATTTGAGTCATGAATTCAAAAACATTTTGCAATTGAGGATCATTGAACCCGATAAATCATGGAAGATTGAAGTATGGATTCAATTCTTCGGGTTTTTTAAATTTTGTCATTAATTCGTATAGCTTGTATAAATCTGACCCTTGTGCTGGTACAAACTCATCAAGTTGCAATACCGTTTCAAACGTTTTACCTTGATAATGGAGCGAAAGAACTAGCATGAGCTTGCCATCATTCGATAAATCAATCTTTTCTGACGTTGCAGAATCGAGAAATTTTTGTGCTTTTGTGTAATCACCTGCAAGGAAATTGAGAATCCCAGCGTTTTCTTTTATTTGTTGGCTCAAAATATCCCGTTTCCCAATGATTTTAATGTAATTTGAGTACGAATCAGCTGCATGCTGGTAATTTTCGAGCACTTCAGCACGTTCCTCTCCTCGAACCCAGATTTCTTGTGGTTTTGCATCCGGCAATGTCTTGAGTTTTGCGTTTATTTTTGCGTTTAATGAGTTTCGTCCAATCTTCTGAAAGCATGAAGTTAACAGCAAATATGAAGGAGCATGTTCAGGATTTGCACTAATCAACTCTTTGAGCGTAGTAATTGTTTGATTATACAGTTCCTGCGAGTACGTTTGCTCTGCAAGTTCGTATTTTTTAATCTCATCTGCTTTTAACATTGGCGAAACAAGGTTTTTATCGATATCAAGAGATGCTTCCGCATTGAAAATCAATGATTTTGTGGATTGATTTTCTTTAATGATTTCTCTGGTTTTAATTGAATCCTTTGTATTCTCATGCAATGATGGCATGTAAGAGTTGCGATTGAAGTCACCGGTTTTATCCAGTACGATGTTGAATGGATTCCCTGGTGATTGACGTTTGAATTGTGCGAAAATATCACGAAATTTATCACGCAAGGCATCGCTATTTACTTCTGAGATTATGTTATTGGACTGATTCGAATCTGTTGTGAGATAAAGCTCAGACGGGTTTGTGTACAAATATGTATGTTCATCGTCTCGCAGTCCGATAACGGGCGCATAATTGAAGGCATAAAGAGGATAAAAGCTTTCGAAATACACACATCTTTTGCTGAAATCAATGTTTTTTGAATTAGATTCAGGCTCGAAAAGACTTTTGAAAGACAAGCCGTTTATTTCTGGATGTTCGTCAGGCATTTCAAGTTCAAGCACATCTATGAGCGTTGGTGCAATATCCACAATTGAAAGGTTTGCGTTGCTTTCAAGGGGTATGGGTCGAAATTTCTCAGGGAAGAACACAATAAGCGGAATGCGGATTGTGGTATCGTATGCAAAAAATCCATGTGTACTCTCTGCATGCTCCTGCAAGCCCTCGCCATGGTCTGAAGTTATCACAATGACTGTATCCTCCATTTTGCCGGATTCCACAAGATAATTGAGAAGCTTGATCAGACAAATGTCCATGTACGTAATTTCAGCATCATAATTTGTGGGCTGCATTGTTGATGGCAAATCCTTCAAAAACGCACGTCTGCAATCGGTCGGACGGTAATCTTTCGGTGCTGCATAGGGATAATGCGCATCAAACAAATGTATCCATGAGAAAAACTTATCCTGTTTATCAAGCTTTTTCAACCAATTAATTGCTTTTTCAAGGGTCTCATCAGCCCGACGTTCAGGAATCACAATTTCCTGATTATTTTGAGCATTTTGGAGAAAACTGTCGTCATATTCGTCAAAACCCTGTTTCAGCCCGAGTTCGCCGGCAGTTGTGGCAGCAGAAACAAACGCTCCTGTTTTATATCCATTATCTTTCATAATCTCCGCAAGACTCAACTCATGAGCAGGCAGCTTGAAATTTCTGTTGTCGCGGATTTTGTGTGCAAGAGGATAACGACCAGTTAGCATTGATGCATGGGCAGGTAGCGTGAGAGGATTCGTCGTTCGAACATTGCTGAATGTGTAAGATTTCTTCGCAAGCTCCGCAATGTTTGGTGTGAAAACGAATTTATCACGTGCAAAAGGTGCAATACTGTCAGCCCGAACAGCATCGAGTGTGATGATGATTACGTTTGTATCAGCAGTCGGTCTTTTTCTCGGATTTGTAGTTATGAATGCAAAAATCGCTAAAATTGTGAAAATTACTGCACCACCAGCAAGTCCCAATTTGTATTTCAAAGGAATTTTTTCTGAATTTTTGTTCTTTTGAACAGATTCATTTTCAAGTTTAATTTCTTGTTTCTTTCTTGATGCATAATATTCATCAATATTATTATTTTCATTTTTCTCTGCCATCTTTTTCCTCTCGTTTGAAATACATGTTCTTTCAAAACATTATATATGCAATATCTTAAAGTTTAAAACACTCGTGTGTATGAATAAAAATGTTATGCTCGAATAATACAACAATATCGGAGGAAGTATGAGCGTAGATTCTGAAAATCGCATCAATGACCCTAATCCGCGACCGAAAAACGTTGATGAAGAATACATTATTTTGGAAAACCAGGTGGATATCGGCGAGTCGAATATGCAAAATGAAAATACTCAAAAGAATCAGACCCCGCAAAACGTTCCGATCAATAATCAATATTATAATCAGGGACAAGGATTTCAGCCCGGAGTGCCGATACCACCAGGTGGTTTCAGGATGCCACCTTATCCACCAAATGCTTTCAACACGTTTCAACAGCCCAGAAAAAAGAAATTCCCAACCGCAGTTATTATAATAATTGTCATTGCAGTTTTTGGGATTATTTACATCACTTCAAACTTCGATTCAAGTAAATATTCCAATTCTGGAAGATCCGTTTCAGAGAAAATATTTATCGATGCCAATACAAAGAATAAAATTGCTCTTATTTCCGTCGATGGAATCATTCTCGAAGGCGGAGGAAGTAATTTACTCGGTTTCCAGATTCCAAGCTCTTACGAACTCCTAATTAACGGGCTTTATCGGGCTGAAATTGATGAAAACGTTAAGGCTGTTATCATTGCTATCAACTCGCCGGGAGGCGGCATGACAGCATCGGACGTTCTTTACAAACACATCATCGATTTCAAAGCAAACACGAACAATACAAAACCTGTTATTGCAGTTTTGAAGGATGTAGCAGCATCAGGCGGGTATTACATTGCCTCCGCTGCTGATTATATTATTGCATATCCGACATCAATTACGGGCTCAATCGGCGTTGTTATGCAGGGATATAACTTTTCGGGCTTGATGGAAAGATTCGGAGTTGAAGATGCTACAATTACCAGTGTACCTGACAAGGATCGCGGTTCACCGACTCGAAGGAGAAATCCGTACGATAAGGAGTTTTTCGAGATTATGCTGCGAAAAATGCATAAACGCTTTGTTGATAAAGTGTATGCGGGTAGGAAAAGCTCACTAAGTACTCAAAATAAAGTGCTGACTCGAACTGAGGTTGAAAAATGGGCGGACGGCAATATTGTGCTTGCTGATGATGCTTTGACATTAAAAATGATAGATAGCATCGGCTACGACGAAGAAGCATGGAATGTGGCAATGAATCAGGCAAATGTTGCAAATGCGAAAATAGTGAAATATTACATCCCGATGAAAAAACTTAGTTTACGCGATTTAGCAGGTCTTAACAGTAGCATTGAGCAAATTGATTCAGCTAAAACAGATAACCTGCAGACTTTTATTGATAATTCTTCGACACGCATTTGGGCGATTTGGTCGGGATATGAGATGAAATAAGGCACATAGAATATGAGTAACATTAAAATTCATATCAAAATCAACCATGATACCGGTTTGCGAGATATAACTATCGAATATGAATCTGATGCGGATTCGCTTCCGATTGAGCATGAACAGTGTCATATGGAAATTGTTCACGAACTTGTTGATTCTGGCATGTTAAAAGCAGAAGATGTTGGTGAAATTTCTGTTACTCGCATCGGTGAAATTCCTCACAATACAAAGATTATTGATGTAAATTTTACTGCCAATCAAGAAGAATCAGGCATAGAGAATTAACTAGTTGCTAAAATGTGATAATAGTCTTGATGTTGTCCCCGCCTGTTGCTGCTTCCTTAAATGCTTTCGGAAAATCATCAATTGAATAACGCCCTGTAATCAGATTTTCCACTTTAATTTTACTATCAAGCAGTAAATTATATGCGTCTTTCACGTCGTCAGGACCGCACGAATACGACGGAATCAAGTTTATTTCATGGAAATAAAGCTTGCAATGGTCAACGTTCAGGTTTTCACCAGCCGGAATGGACATAAACGAGACTATATTTGCGCCTGCTGCTGCACAATCTATACCCTGTTGAGTTGCTTGCATCGAACTCGGACCCACAATTACCGCGTCAGCACCTCTTCCATCAGAATGATTTTTCACTACCTCAGCTATATCTGTTGTGAGTGGATTAACAATTGCATCTGCATCGATAATTTTGTTAATTTTGTTGGCAAAATCGACACGTATTTGGTCAATGTCGGACATAATAACACGGGCACCAGCAAGTTTGCATAACATTGCATTCAAAATTCCCATAACACCCGAACCGATGATTAAAACCGTATCCCCCTCACGAATCCTCGCCTTTTTTACCGCTTTGACCGAGCATGCAAGAGGTTCAATAAAAGTTGCGGTCTCAAAGTTCATTTTATCGTCAAGAATCGTTGTATCATTGCGCAATCCAACATTATTAACCGTAATAAATTCTGCCATCCCGCCCTGTGAAACTGTGATTTCCTTCCATGTCGGGCATTGCACATATTTCCCACGACTGCAGAAATGACAGTCTGGTTTGAGACATGGCGCATGATGATGCACAAAAACACGCTGACCAACTTGAAGGTGCAGCGGAGCATTTTTACCGAGTTTATCAATGATTCCCACAAATTCGTGTCCTGGAACATATCCATTAGGTTTTTCACTGGTTTTCTGGTTTATGTACCATGGAGTTAACTCGCCTGTGCAAATTCCGCATGCTTTCACTCGAATCAACGCTTCATCGTCGGAAAACTCAGGAACAGGAAGGTTAGCAATTCGAATATCATCAAATGAATAAATTAATCCCGCTTTCATCATCCCTCACTGTTTTGTGCAAAATTATGTATAAAATTTTGGACGCTGATATTTCAAATGCTGATTTTACAACAGCTACAATCTCATAGCATAAAATCTCTTTATTAATCAATGAACAATATTCTAATGAAATTTCATTTACATACAATTTACTTTATATGAAATCAATTTTATGAGGACGAATTATGGCTGATGATAGTAACTTTATAAGTGCAGATAAAAACAATAAAAAAGCTGCTGATAATAGCAAAGACAATATTTACGCTGATGACAGGTTCGAAGAACTTGGAAAAATCGCCCCACATTCACCTGAAACCGAAATTGCCCTTCTCGGTTCAATAATTCTTGATAATGATTGCATGCATGAGGTTTCACAACGTATAAAACCCGAGGATTTTTATTTAAAAAGACATCAACGCATATATGAAGCGATACTTACACTTTACGACAAATCAGAAAATATCGATTATGTAACACTCGACAATGTATTGAAATCAACGCATGGAAACGATGAAGCTTATGGCGGACTTGATTATTTAACGGAATTACCTGGTAGGATTTCGTATATACCGAGTATTAGCAATTACATTGAAATTTTACGAAAGCACTCCATTAGACGTTCGATAATCAGACTTTCAAGGCAATATATCGAAAAAGCATATGATAGCACAATGGATGTATCTGAAACGCTGGACAGACTTGAAGCAGCGATTTTCAGCATTACGCAAGGTGATTTCCAGTCTGAAGTATTCTCGATGAAGGATATTTTAAGCAGAATATTACAAAATCTTAAGATGTTTGAGAACAGCGAATCCACTATAACCGGTATGCCATCTGGTTTTACCCGTCTTGACGAACTAACCGCAGGATTTCAACGCGGTGAGTTGATTATTGTTGCTGCTCGACCCTCAATGGGTAAAACAACTCTCGCGCTCAATATTGCAAGGCACGTAGCAGTCGAAATCAATAAATCGGTTGCTTTTTTCTCCTGCGAAATGAGTAATGAACAAATTGTAAAGAATTTACTTTCCGCACAAGCACGGATTGATTCTTCGCGAATCAGACTCGGTAACTTTAGAGGTGACGATTATTCACGATTCTCGCGTGCAACTGGCGAGCTTGGTGAAGCACCTCTTTACATTGACGATACCCCGGGAATTTCTTTGCGTGAACTCGCTGCTAAGACGCGCAGACTCGTTTCCCAATACGATATTCAGATGGTTGTTTTGGATTATCTTCAACTTATGTCACCACCAAAATTAAACAAAAATTCGAACCGTGAACAAGAAATATCAACGATTTCGCGTGGTTTAAAAGCACTTGCACGTGAAATGAAAATTCCTGTTATCGTTCTTTCACAGTTGAATAGAGATGTAGAGAAACGTCAAGGCAAACAAGGTACTAACAAACCCAGAATGAGTGATTTACGTGAATCAGGATCAATTGAGCAGGATGCTGATGTAATTGTTCTCCTTCATCGTGATTATTACTATACTCGCAAAGAAGAAGACCAGAACAAAGCGACATTGATTGTTGCTAAGCAAAGAAATGGACCCACAGGTGATGTTGAATTAGCATACCGCTCGAATTATATGCTTTTCGACAATCTAACAACGCAATATGGTGATGATGATGTTTCTGCAACTTATGAAGATTATATACCTAAGAAGCAGAACATTGACGAAGACCTGAGTTTTGAAGTATATCCGAAGTTGTCAATACCAAACGAAGATGAAGTGGATGAAGACATCGAGGAAGGATTCTCGCAACCATTTGACGACTACAGAAATGATATTGATGATAGTGATGAAGACACAGATGAATTTTAATGATTAATATTCCAGGAATAACTGACTTTGTTGGATTTACTCGAAAAAACTACGCATAAAATGAGACTATTTCATTCATAGCACCTATGACAAAATGTAGCGGTCAAGTAATGAATAAAGATCCTGCACGTTGACTGGTTTTCGTATTATTTCACGAAATCCAAAAGAGAGTATATTTTTACGTTCTTCATCTGGAACATATGTTGTTACAGCGATTATCGGTATGTTTCCAGCAGTATCAAGTTTAGTCAACTCATTATATGTTTGCAGTCCATCAATTTGTGTTGAATTGATGTCAAGCAAGACAATGTCAGGATTATAGAGCTTGAATTTGTCGATAATATCAGCTTTATTCTTTGCAAAAATGACTTGATAGCGACTTTTTAGCATGATTTTATATGATGTTTTCCCGAAGTTTTCCCCCTCAGCAATAAGAATAAGTGGAAAATTCTTACTGACAATTTCCTCCATTTCCGGGTCTTCTTCTTTGAGGTCGAATTTATCAAAAAGATTACTGATTTTATTTATGCCGTCAGAATCAATAATAAGCGGAATATAAAACCTGATGACAGTGCCTTTGTTCAATGTACTTTCAACGAAAATCTCACCTTTGAGAAGATTGACGTAGGTTTTGCAAATTGCCAACCCAAGTCCCGAACCTTTATATTTTTTCGATAAAGAGCTGTCAAATTGCCTGAACTCATCGAAAACATACTTCATGTCTTCCTTCGAAACGCCAATACCGGTGTCTGCAACCTCAAAATAAAGTTTGTCATCAATTGTGTAAGCACGGATTATAATTTTACCTTCTTCAGTGAATTTCGATGCGTTTCCAATAAGATTCATCAATATCTGATTGAGCTTCTTTTCATCGGTGATAACAATATCGGGAGTTAAATCCTGCTCAAGTACAAATTTAACATTTTTCCCTCTAGTCAGTCCGTTACCAATGATTTCAAGACTTTTGAACATTTTCGAAATCGAAAATGGACTGAGCTGAACCTGCATTTTCCCTGCCTCAACCTTTGATAAATCTAAAATGTCATTGATTAATCCGAGTAATCTTTGACCACTTTTATGTATCACATCAATCGCTTGAAGCTGTTCAATATTAAAACTGCCAGTGTCAATTAAAGACATCATCTGAGAAATTCCGATAATAGCGTTTAACGGCGTGCGAAGTTCATGGCTCATATTAGCGAGAAATGAGCTTTTTGCACGGTTTGCTTCCTCTGCAGCTTCTTTTGCTTTTTGGAGTTCACGTTCATTATTTTTTCGATCGGTTATGTCGCGTATAATGGCAGCAACATCTGTAACATTTGCTTCATTGTCGAAAATCGGAAATGCGGAAATTTCAGCAAATAATTCATTGTTGTTCTTGCCAATATGTATGTTCCCTGTTTCGAATGTTTGACCAGTGTCAATAACGAATTGAAAAGAACACGGATATTCAGTTCCCAAACAAGGACTATCGTTCCTATGCAAAATTTCGTAGCAATGCTTACCAATTGCTTCTTCTTTAGTTCCGCCATAAAGTTCGAGGAATTTTCTGTTAACATCCTTGATTCTTCTTTGGTTATCGATTACGACTACTGCTTCGCTCATACCGTTGAGTATGTTTGTTAGGAAATTTAGCGTATTAGTTTGCATTTTTTCGACCCTTTTTCTCTCCAGGATTTCGTTTCTAAGAGATTCGTTGGATCGTAGAAGTTCAGCGGTTCTGATAACAATATTCTTTTCGAGTTTGTTTTGTGTTTCTCGAATAATTGATTCAGATTTTTTACGTTCAGTAATGTCCCTTGCCAAAGTAATGACAGCAGGTTTGTTATTATATTCGATAAATTTTGAATTCATCTCAAGTGGAATTTTTTTTCCATCCTTAGATATAAACTCGGTTTCAAAAACGATTTTGCCGGTTTTTTTCAATCGATTCATCTTTTGTTCGACAAACTGTTTGTATTCTAGTGAATTTAATTCTGTTGTTGTAAGGGACAAAAGTTCTTCACGAGTATACCCTAGTCTTTTGCATGCATCGGTATTCACATGCAGTAATTTTCCATCAAATGAGTGAATAAAGATTGATTCACCCGCTTGTTCAAAAAGCACTTTATATTTTTCAAGGTTATTTCTGGTTTGACTTATAAGTTTTTTCTTATTTATTGACAGCTGTAAAATTGAGAGAACTTTTTCACTAGAGTATTCGCTCTTTAAAATATAATCTTGTGCACCTGTATTTATCATGACTTTTGCAAGTTCAATACTTACATTTTTAATCAGCAAAATAACAGTAACCTTATCAAGCTGTTGCTTTAATTCGAAGTTGTCATCTTCTTCATTATATTTTTCCCAAATTTCTTCAGTGTCTTCCGAGTCATTATTATTGTCGTGGAAGTGTTTCTTTTTATTTTGCTCGTCGAGAAGAAATAATTGAATTGAAGAAAAATCAATGAGAAGAACATCAATTTGAATTCTATTTATTGTTTTAATTGCCTCATCTAAGCATTTCGCTCTGCGTAGATTAATAATATGTCTTTGTATTCCATAAATTGAATTCTTGATACTATCGTATTCTTCTCTGTTTTTTGTAACAGCTAAAACGTTAAGTGTTAATAGTTCCATATTTTTTCAGCTCAATCTATGAAAAATCATGTTCTAAAATCGCTTAAAAAATTTTCAATTTTCTCACTCAAAATGTCTTTTGTAATAAGCTCGTCAATTACGATTGCGAGTTTAAAATCTATAATATCGAAAACGAATATTGTTGATTTTTCGGTAAATAAGAATATATCTTTAACATATTTCATGCCAAGTTCCTGAGAAAGCAACTGGGAATTTTGCATAGCAGAATGAAAAAAGCTTGTTAAAACAATGAAATCCGGTTTAGAATCACTCAAACTGTAATAAATTTCACCGGTGTTTGAAAAAATTATCAAAGTTTTCAATCCATCAATTTCTTTGAAAACATCAACAGAATGCGAAAGTTTGGATAAAATTTTACTTTCATTGATATCGGTAGTTTCTTCGAGCATTCTAGATTTTAGTCGTCTTGTTCTGTTTCGGGTGTCATTTTTGTGTTTAATGTTAATTTTCTTCAACAACTTATTTTTTGATTTAAAAAACCGTCTGACTTTGGCAACGAAGGGTTTGAGAAACACCGGCTTGACGATATAATCAGTAATTCCATCTTCATATGCCTTTGTCATAAGCTCTTCATCGTCAAGTGAAGTTAGCATCCACATGTCAATTTCGTTGGTTTCGTCATCTGATTGAAGTTTTTTAAGCACTTCAACACCGCTCATTTCAGGCATGTTGTGATCGATAATAATTAGATTCGGTTTTTCTTTACGTGCAAGGTCGATGCCTTCATTTCCATTTGTTGCACCAATAAAATGTGCAGGCACCGATTCAATAAACTTCTTCATGAAAATATGCACATAAGGATCATCGTCAATTAATAGTACTTTTGCCTCAATTTCTTCAAATTTATCCTTAATAAACTTTTGCGTTGGAAACAATTTATAAAGCTGTGATGGAATAATATCCAGATAATCATTTTTGATGCAATAATCCACTAGTGCTTTCGAAAAGCTTATTGCAGATTGATAACGGTTCTTCGGATTAATTTCAATTGCTTTATTAATGATTTTTTCGAGATTGGGATCAACTTCCTTAAGAAAGTCAGAGAGTTTTCTTCTGTCACCATCAACAAGTTTTTTAATGATACCCATGGGAGTTTTGGCTTCTATGGGAAATCGGCAAGTAATAAGCTTGAAAAATGATATTCCAACAGCAAAAATATCTCCCTGGAAGCTGACTTTCTTGAAATTTACCCATTGTTCGACTGGCATGTATTCAGCAGTACCGAAAATCTCATCTTTAAGATTTTTATCACTTGCAGTATTAAGCTTGCGAACAAGACCGAAATCGCCGATTTTAACGGTTCCATCTTTTGCTATCATCAGATTATCAAGCTTAATATCACGGTGTATAATTCCCTGTTTGTGAGCATAATCAAGACCGACAAGGGTTTGCAGAATATAACCGATTGCATCCTTGATGGAAAGAGGTTTTTCTCGAATCAAAGACTTTAGAGAAGGACCGTCAACGAATTGCATCACAATATAATGATAACCTCTATCGAAATCGACATCGAACACCCTTACAATGTTTGGATGATCCATCAAAACGAGTTGCTGGGCTTCATTATAAAACTTTTCAATAAATTTAGGTGTGTCATAATATGCACTATTCAAAATTTTAAGTGCCACCGTTGTTTCTAGATTCAAATGCTTGGCAAGCCAGACTTCTCCGTTTCCGCCATCACCAAGCCATTCAATCAATCTGCATTTACCGAGTACGTCACCGATTACAAATTCCATAAACAAATTCCAAAAATTTTGTATGCAAATACTTAATTACTTAAAATTCGTCAAAAAATACCCATATTTTTACTGGTTGTATTATGATTTTTGTTCCACATCACATATTTTATCTAATTTCAATGACATTTTAAACGTTTTATTAAATTATAATCAGTATAAATCAGAGATATGTTAATTCGCTTTTACTTGTATCAAAAACTGAAATATAATAATTTTTGCCAGACTAGCTTACAGTCCACAGAAAATCATCATGTATTCTTGACAATGATGTTATAAATGATTTTTAAGGATGCAGTATGTAATGAAAAATAAAGGAGTTTTCGAATGAATGGTAATAAATTTGATAATCATGCTGGTTTTCTTCAAAACATCTGTAAAACCTCAATTATTACTCAAACGCAAATGCTTAAACTGCCGATGCTATGCAAATTTGCATGCTTATTGTTTTTCGTATTGGTTTTATTGTCAGGATGTCCTGTTACTGAAAAAGCCCCAGTTGTAAAGGCTGAAGATGAAGATAGTCTGTTGTTGAGTACTCAGGAGAAAAAGGATTATGAAGCAGCAATGACCGGAAAAATTCCCCAGTGCATTAGATATATTCAAGGTTATGGTGAAAGTGAGAATATGACCGCAGTAAAAGACAGGTTTTTTGAACTTGCCAAAGTTGGCACTTATGAAGATTGCGAGAAATTCATTGAGATTCTGCCCAGGGATAAAAGAGTTGTTGAAATGAAAAAAATTGTGATTCAAAAGAAAGAAGAAGAGGAATTCGACATTATTACTGGAATTCCGGTCAATGATGATCCTGAATACATCGCTGCTGGTGTGAAATTATGCTACACATTCATTAACAATTATCCCAAATCTACCCATAAAGATCAAGTTATTGACAAATTTTTCGAATTCGTCAAGATTGGACCATCTGCGGTTGGAAGACTCTTCATAAAACTACTGCCTGAGGACAAACGCAAAGAAGAAATTCTCAAACTTATCAACACTAAAACTCAAACTGAAATCTACAAGAAAGTACTGGAAAATACTATAACCGTTGATGACTGCGTACAGTATTTAACGGATTATCCCGAAGGTAAATTCAGAACTGAAATGACCGAAGCTCTTTACAAACTTGCTCAAAATAAGTCAATCGAAGCATGTAATGCATTCATAAAACTGATACCTGAGGATAAAAGAATTCCAGAAATTCAAGCACTGCGTAAAGAACTTGAATATAATGAAACACTCGTCGTTTTCGATAGATTTATGCTTGGAAAAACCTTAAAAAGGAAACTCGAGCTGAAAGGTGGTGAATTCACAATAAAAAAAGATTCATACGAAATTATAAAACCGATTGTTATTGCTGAGAATGCAAAATTAATTATCCAACCCGGAGTTACACTTAAATTCGCACAAAATACTGAAATTATCTGCTATGGGATACTCAATGCTGAAGGTCTTGCTGAAGACAAAATCAATTTCATCGCTCTCACCGAAAATCCCTGGAATAACATCACGTTTTTAGGGAAGAAATCATCCGAAAGTATCTTGAAACATACCATTATTTCAGGTTGCCAGGGTATTAGCACAAATCATGAAAATATTGCAAAATATATAAAACTTGAGAATGAATATCTCATCGGAAGCGGGATTCTTTGCGCATTTGAAGCATCTCCGTTGATTGAAAGCTGTGAGATTAAGAGCAATAAACCATCTGAAACCATGACGCTGATGGGTGGTGGAATTTGCTGCTGGGGAAACAGTTCACCAACGATTAACAATTGTAAGATAATGGATAATTCAGCAACATTCGGCGGCGGATTTTATATATATGATAAATCCGCTCCGAAGTTGACGGATTGTACAATTTCAAACAATAAAGCAGTTTCTTTCGGAGCAGGAGTTTGCATTATTAACGCTGATGCAGCATTTACCAAATGCAAGATAACAAAAAATGTCTGCTCAAGTGAAGATAAGCTTACCGGTGGTGGTGGAGTTTATTGTGCAAATTCGAATCCTGTGATTGTTGAATCTGAAATAAGTGGAAACATTGCAAATTCTGGTGCAGGAGTTTATTTAGCAGCGAAATCATCCCCAAAATTTACTGAAACAAAGATAAATGGAAACAAAGCAGCATTTCGAGGCGGTGGAATTCTCTGCTCTGATGGCAATATTCCTGTTTTCGAGAAATGCGAAATCATGAAAAATTCTGCATTAAATGAGAAAAACGTTGGCGGTGGCATTGACTGCATGGACGATAAAAGCAATCCCAAACTCGACAAAGACACTGAAAACGCTACAAAAGACAACACTCCACGCGATGTATATTTAGAATAATTTAAAAAAACTCATTCTTGCTATATTAAATGAATTTTTCCTCTAATTCCAGATACTTTTGGATGTCATTATCGAAATAATGAAGTAATCGGCATGTCATGTGAATTTGATTCAAATCGAGTTTTGAAAACCGTTTTATCTCGTTGAGAACATGTTGCTCAAAATTCTCGTTTGGCAGAATTTTGTTTATTAATCCGAGATTAAATGCTTCATTTGCTGGAACATATTCCTTTGTAAGCAATATATCAGTTGCTTTGTTTACGCCGATATAGCGTGGAAGAAGGAATGGAATCCCGCCGCTTGGGTGCAATCCAAATTTCTTATGTGTCAGCGCATATGTCATATCTTCAGATGCATACCTGAAGTCGTTTGCCAGACTTAATCCAAAAAAAGGTGTCGAAACACTCCCCTGCATTGCCATGACAGTAATTTTGTCAAAAGACAATGTCAACGTAAGAAATCTATTCAAAACGTTTATACTTCGATACCTTGCCAATTGCGTTTCTCTGTGAATAAACTTTTGCCTATCACCAATATTCTCGTTAATATCTTCCCGAATAATGCTTTTCATGAATCGAGAGTATTCATCCTCACCAATCGCATCTTTATCGCAAATTATCAACATCACTTTGATGACATCAGATTCTGCTGCCTGTTTAAAAATCGAAAAAAGCTTCCTGCTTGAAATAATGTCAGACAAGGAAGAAATTGCATTGTTCTTGAGTTTTATCACCGCAATATTGTCAACAATATAACTGACTATCCCATCAAGCTGAAATCCAAACAACGTCTGTCTCTCCATTATCTCCTCCATTTAAAATCTATGTGCAAATTATAATTATCTGAGGAGGTGATTCCCAACCATTTTTATGTATATGCGATTTAATTTCCTCACCCGTACGATATAAAGCATGATATGCATCAAATCCTTTAACTCGCAGGATAGTTGTATCAATGAACTCAGTAATCTTTGCAATGACAGATTCGTCAAATGGATTGCTAATAGCATTGTTTTGTTCAAGTATCTCAAGTTCGGAAAATTTGAGCTTTTTTGCAATTTCGACAATTTCGTCCTTTTTATATGTCGAACAGTGATAAATTCCTGTTAGTGTGTCAATTTTTGCAACCCAATGATGAAACAAAACATGCGATTGCTGACTTTGTCTTTTTACATCCGAAAACATTTCTGCAATAATGAAATATCCATCCTTTCTCAGCACACGCTTCATTTCATCAAGACTTTTGCCGATATTATATAGATGATGAAGAGAATTGGAAATACTTACAACATCAAAGCAATTGTCAAAAAAATCAAGGTTTTCAGAATTCATCTGAAGAAAACCAACATTCCGATAATTGTTTATTTGACTGAGTTCTTTCGCTTTTGTAAGCAAATGCTCATCAATGTCAATCCCGATTATTTCTCTGTAATCCTTGAAAGACTCAATAATACGTTGAATAAATTGCCCGTTATTGGTTGCAACATCAAGCATTCTTCCGCCAGAAACTTCCTGAAACCTTGTTTTCAATACATCCTGCATAACATCCTTACAATTCAACAACTGATAACTAAACAAATCATTCAATAATGTTCATAGTGAAATTCATTCTTATGTTCACTCAAAATATATCCGAATAATTTCTGAAAGTTTTTTTTGTTAAAATGGCATATGTGATAGTGTCAGGTATTTATAAATAATAACATAACAGTTAGGATTAACTCCTTATAATTTAGAGGTTTTAATGGTGTTTGATGTGTGCGATTCGCACTCTGGTGAATTCGAGGCGTTTAGCCCGTTTCCCGAAGACGATGACGAGAAAATGGACCAGAAATCATTTAATGATTATCTGCTTGAGGATTTAAATGAGTATCAACGAAAAGCGGTTCTACATTTTCGGGGTCCGCTTCAGATATTGGCAGCAGCGGGTTCGGGTAAGACCAGAGTTATTACACGCAGGATTGCATATTTGATAAATCGTGGGATTCGACCCAGTCAGATTCTTGGAGTTACGTTTACGAACAAGGCAGCGAGTGAAATGCGCAAGCGCGTTGAGAACCTTGTGAATTCTGATGGTCTGACCTTATGCACTTTCCACTCGTTCTGTGTTCGTGTGCTGCGGTCTGACGGTGAGTCTCTTGAAATCGACAGGGATTTTGTGATTTATGACCGTGAAGACCAAAAATCTGCGATGAAAAAGGTTTTGAAGGATTTAACTCTCGACCCGCATTGGTTCAAGCCAGCTGAGCTGATTTCCAAAATATCCATGGAAAAATCGCACGGCATGATGCCTGCTGACATTGCAAGAAATCGAAAAGGAACATACGATTTAAATACACTTGAGATTTTTGAGCATTATCAACGGTATTTACGCGACAATAATGCTGTTGATTTCGACGACCTTTTACTTTTGTGCTTTAAATTATTCAACGAATTCACCGAAGTGCTTGAGAAATACCGCAGACGATACAGATTCGTGCTTGTTGACGAATTTCAGGACACAAACAAACTTCAATACGATATTGTGAAACTCCTTTGTGCTGAGCATAAGAATATCTGCGTAACTGGTGACCCTGACCAGGCGATTTATTCGTGGCGTGGTGCTGATGTCGGTAATATTGTGGCATTCGAGAAAGATTTCAAAAATGCTGATGTTGTGCTGTTACCGAAAAATTATCGCTCTATGAAGAAAATTCTACAGACTGCGGATTCCCTTATAGAACATAATATTAATCGCAAGCCAAAACGCATGATAACGGATAATGAAGAAGGTGAGAATGTCATTGTGCGCAAATTGTGGGATGAGGAAGAAGAAGCAGCATATGTTTGTAGGGAATTGTTGGCTTTGCAAGCGAATAACCAGCGGCTTGGTGATTGTGCTGTGTTTTACCGTACAAATGCACAGTCTCGAACACTTGAGAAGAAATTAATCGAGTACAGCATACCTTACACGATTGTGAAGGGATTGGAATTCTTTCAGCGAAAGGAAATCAAGGATATTATCGCGTATCTGCGTTTAATTCACAATCCACGGGATATGGTCAGCTTGATGCGTATCGTCAATACACCTACCCGAAAAATTGGTGCAAAAACAATTGGTCGTATTTCTCAATACTCATTTGAAAATAATATACGTTTCGACAAAGTATTCTGGGAACTACCCGAAGATTTAAAAATCTCAAAACGCAGCAGGCAGGCAATAAAGTCATTTATCTTGCTAATCGAGGATTTCAAAGCTCTGAAAGAATCACCAGTTGGCAATCTTATCAATTTCATTATTTTATCGACTGAATACGATGAATACCTTCAAAGAACAGACTCGCATCGAGCTGACGACAAAATCGAAAACATTCAGGAACTTATCACCGACGCTGACAAATTTGAAGAAGAACACAGGGGTGCTGGGCTTGGTGAATATCTTGAGCAAATTGCGCTTTTGAGTGATTCGGATAAATTTGACCAAATTGAAGATAAAGTTAATCTTCTGACATTGCACACTGCCAAGGGGCTTGAATTTCCAACAGTTTTTATTGTTGGACTTGAGGAGGGTGTTTTTCCGCATTCACGAGTTATCGACGGTGATGGCGATCTGGAAGAAGAACGTCGACTCTGTTATGTTGGCATCACACGTACGGAAAAACAGCTTTATATGACTTTCTGTGAACAGCGTACTTTCATCGGCAGAACCAATTACAATGAACCATCGCGTTTTCTTGATGAGATTGACAAGGATTGTGTTTCATACTTCAATCAGCATAACGAGCAGGTTCCGTTCACACTAAACACGATAAGTGCATTTAAAAACCGAGAATGGAAATATGACAATACTAGTTTTGATGATAAAGGCATAACTCATACAGATCAGGTCGAACAAAACAACAACGAATTAACCTATGAGCCAGATTCCCACGAATTACAGTACAATCCTGAGACCAACAAGTATGAGTTTGGTGGAGGTTCAAAAATCGATACAGATGAAATGATGTTTGAGCCGGAGGATTTCAGCGAATTCAGCAAGGGTGACAGGATATTTCATGAAAAATTCGGCAAGGGTAACATCGAAGATATTTACGGCAAAGGTAACAATATCAAGGCACAAATCCTCTTTGACGATGTCGGCATGAAGATTATTGTCTTATCATTCGCCAAGCTAAAGCGAATAATGTAATACTTTTAAGCATTATCTAAAAATCGTATAAAACATAATGTTATTGGTTAAAAATGGTCTTGGACTTTAAAATCTGTTGAAAAGTTGTAGGATTTCCTATATTTTCTCAATTTTTACTTAATCGGAGAACGAAATGCCCGTACGAAATTTTTACAATTTAATAATAATTTTGGGGATTATCATCCTCGGAACGACAGCTTTTGCGCAAAACAACATCGAAAAATATATAAAAATGCTTGGCTCGCAGAACAAGGCAGAACGAGAAAAAGCAGCATCGCTTCTTGAGAAGGAGGGCTCTGAGATTATACCTGCTCTCAAGAATATTTTTGGGTCTGAGGAAACAACGCTCAGGCAGAAGCAATATGCGATGAATATTCTTGGAAAAATCGCTGATAAATCGATTTTGCCATTTCTGAAAGAGCAATTCGATAAACAGAAAGAAAATGTTGTCAAAGTTGCATGCCTTCAAGCAATTTCAAAGTATCTGCCGGAAAAACTAGCATCCGATACAATTATTTCAGGTATTTCAAATCCGGATTCGGAAGTTGCATTGATTGCAGTTCAGATTGCATATTTGAAAAAAGTTTATACAGCATTTCCAGCATTACTCAAAAATCTTGAAACTGAGAAAAAAATCGCTCAGATTAAAATAATTTCTGCACTCGCTGCAAGTTCGATGTATGCAGCAACTAATGTAACAGATGATTTACGGAAAAAATTCACAGAATCACTTAAAAAAAACATAGAGATTTTCGAAGCAGACACGGAAATGAAATATCAACTTATTTTTGCCTTCGGCTACTCCGGTCATGAGGATTCAATTCCATATCTCATCCAGATTATCAAAGAACAGAAATTCGTGAAGGATGTGCAAGCGAAAATTGACAAGCTTAATGACGAGTTCATGAAGACTGAAGAAACACTGAAGGACAAAATTGAAGAGCTTGAAAAAGCAAAAGCTGAATTACAGGAGAAAATATCTGCACTTCAAAATGGTGTTGCTGAAAGACAAATTCGAGTCAACGATACAACCGCAACAATCCTCGCCAAATACCACGGAATTAAAGCATTTGATAAATTTATAGAGTTGCTGAGAGGTGAAAAAACATCCGAAATCGAAGAAACTTTTTATGTATATGCGATAAATTGTTCAAGCAACCTGCTGACAGAAATAATCAAAGCGTTTGCCGAAAAAGCACCTGATAAATTCAAGGATGAAGGTGATGATTCAGCCAAGAAAATCGAAGAGTTTTTAGTGAATTTTGACAAGTATATTAATATTCTCAAAAAAGCGTTTGTTCGGCATCTTTTCGCAAAGCCAGAATCATTCAAAACTATCAAACTTTTGACAATACATTATGCTGATTCGATTGTAGCAGAGCGTCTGCTTGACTCACTTGCGAAAATCTCAACACCCGAAATCATCGAAACAATTGCCTCAGCATTCGATAAAAACTCAAATGTTAAAAATGAGATTAAAATCATTATTTTGGATAAATTTAGATTAATTGTCGGTGACGAATTCTCTGATACTGATGTTAGTAACTATAATCGTGAATTAGTCCTTAACTTGATGATAAAACCTGTTCTAACTGCCTTGAATGATGAAGATTTGAATGTCGCATCCGCAGCACTTAGAATAATCAAAGTAAATTCATTTCTGTTTGCTTCAAATCAGAAAGATATTACCGAGCAGATTCAGCGAATTCTCAAGGATTCCGATGAATCGATAATCTCTCTTGCCTGCGAAGTACTTGTTAAAATCGAACCGGGCAAATCTGTGAAAACCATGCTTGATATTCTTGATAATATTAAGAATGTTGAATCGCGCACGAAAATTATGGCAGCATTTGCAAATGCAAATTTTTCGAGTGCAATAGATATTACTCGTTTCCTAGGAATGGTTGAAAACGATTTGCTTGACACTACAAAAGATAAAGAACTGAGAAAAAACGCTGCACAAGCGATTAGAAGAACTGGCGATCCGAAAGCTGTTGAAATGCTGATTAAAGCCCTGAAAAACACATCTGAAAATGACAATATGCAAAATATAGATAATTTGGAAATGAAAACACATCTCATTGAGCAATTCGAGGAGTTGAAACGTGCTGCTAATTTTGCAATTAAGCAGATAATAGTCGAAATGAACGCAGCATATACTAAATATTACGAAATTATTGGTAAAAATTCAGATGATGTTAGCCAGAAATTGCTCGTAAATTCATTGATTTCGTTGATTCGCAAATGTTTATCAGCAATCAAGTCAATTAAATCACCGGAATCAATTGAAGCATTAAACGATATGCTGTATTTCGAAGACAATGAATTAAATCTCGAAACTCTAAAAGTGCTGAAATCACTTGCAACAGATCCAACATCAGCGGACAAAATTTTGAAATTAATTATGTCTTCAATCGAAGGTTACATATCTAAGGGCATTGCAACAACCGAGAACCGCGTGAAATTCACGCAGAATGCACTGCAATCGATTGGCGATTTGAATCAATTTATCAAAGGTAGAATTAAAAACGATGTTCGCAAATTTGTTCGTGAAATTCTTGAGATTGATAACACAAAGATTTTAAAAGAAGCAATTAAGCTTATCGGTGTCTTAAAAGACAGACGTTCACGTCGAGTAATTGGTGAGCTGGCTGAAAAATATCCTGATCTGAAACAGGTTGTCGATGAAGCACTGGCTGCAATGAAATAACAGAAGGATAGAAGCTAACGTACTGAAATTGAGAGTAATCAGCAAAATGAATAAAACACACGAAATACAACAAATCAGAGAACATTTCGGAAAAAGATTGTTGATTTTGGCTCATCATTATCAACGTGATGCAGTGGTTCAGCATGCGGATTTAAGGGGTGACAGCTTTCAACTTGCCAAGTTTGCTTCGGAGCAGGAGCAGGCGGAATTTATTGTGTTCTGCGGAGTACGATTTATGGTCGAGGCTGCCGAAGTTTTGTCAAAACCACATCAGAAAGTACTGCACCCGAATCCTGAATCCGGCTGTCCTCTTGCTGACATGGCGGATTTACCCAGTGTCGAAAAAGCATGGGATTTTCTCAGAACCGTTACCGATGTGAGTAAAATTATTCCGGTGGTTTACGTAAACAGTGACGTAAAACTGAAGGCATTCTGTGGAAATCATAATGGGCTGACATGTACTTCGTCAAACTCTCCCTTGGCGTTTAGCTGGGCGTTCGAACAAGGTGAGGGAACCAAAGTCTTCTTTTTCCCTGACCAATTCCTTGGGAAAAACACTGCACATAAAATGGGAATTTCCGACGATGAAATTGCAATTTATGATCCGAAGCAGGTTAACGGCGGAGTTTCGCAGAAGCAGATTGAAAAAGCGAGAGTAATTCTCTGGCGCGGATTCTGTCATGTTCATACGCATTACAAACCAGAGCATATTTTGCAGGCACGTGCTGAATATCCGGGTATAAAGATTTATGTGCATCCAGAATGCAAATCGGAGGTTGTAGAATTGGCGGATGGTTTCGGCTCGACAAAGTTTCTGCGTGAAATCGTGCAAAATGGTAAACCTGGTGAAGTTTTCGGCATCGGTACGGAATATAATCTTGTAAATCGACTTGCTGCGGAAAACCCTGACAAAACCGTAATTCCAATGAATGAGTCGATGTGCCCAAACATGTTCAAAATCACTGAAGAGCATGTTTATGAAACGCTGAAAAACCTTGAGACCGCAACGCCCGTAAATGTAGATGAGAAATACAAACAAGGCGCATTACTCGCTCTCAACCGCATGCTCACATTATTATCCTAATCATTAATTCTTCAACTCGAGTAATTTACTTGCGAACGTTGAATAAATATCGTTCGTAAATAAAACAAACCGGACTTTAATAATACCCGGATACCGTTCAAGTGCCTTCGCAACAGTTGTTATCGCAATCTCTGCTGCTTCGGAATGTGGATAGCCATAAATACCACAGGAAATCGCTGGGAAAGCAACTGTTTGCAGATTGTTCTCACCAGCAACCTCAATTGAACGTCGATATGCTGACGCTAGCTTCTCTGCTTCGCCATATTTTCCACCCGAATATACCGGTCCAACCGTATGAATCACATGCTTTGCAGGCAGATTGTATCCATTCGTGATTTTCGCATCACCAGTCTCGCAGCCGTCAAGAATTTTACATTCTGCAAGTAATTCCCGACCCGCAGCACGATGAATCGCACCATCCACACCGCCACCACCTAAAAGCGTTTTGTTTGCTGCATTTACAATCGCATCAACGCTTTCCTTCGTTATATCACCTTGCACAATCTCAATTTTGGAAAAATCCATGTCATCCTCGAAATTCTTTGCCATTGCCATATAATAGTTTATCCTGAATCAAAATTTTGTGAAAAGAAAAATGGAGGTCGCATGAAACTTGCGATTTTTGGCGCACTCGGTCGCATGGGGACACTTTTTGGTAGGTTGTCAGGAGATTTTGGATTCGAAATTGTCGATGCAGTTGAAAATGCTGATAGTGGAAACGTAGGGATGAATTATTTCGAACATCTTTTTGGAAAACCGGGGAAAATTATTGTTGCATCGGAAATTGACGGAAATGCTGAAGTTGCAATAGATTTTACGCTTCCAGTCGCCCTTGAAAATGTGCTGTCGCAGTGTTTGCAGAAATCTGTACCCTTGCTAACTGGCACAACAGGTTTATCTGCTAAGCAAATTGATATGCTCCGTGATGCTGGCAACAAAATACCTATCATTTATTCAACAAATTACAGCTTGGGTGTGGCAGTTGTACGAAAAATCACGGAACAAGCAGCAAAAATTCTTTATCCTGCAGGTTTCGACATCGAAATCATCGAAGCACATCATCGCAAAAAGGTTGATGCACCATCAGGTACTGCGCTTTCACTCGGTGAATCAGCGTCTCTTGGTGCTGGTCTAAATTTCTCAGAAAATGCAGTATTTGGTCGACAGGGACACACTGGTGAAAGGATGCAAGAAGAAATCGGCTTCAGCGTGGTTCGCGGTGGCACAATCCCCGGTGAACACACAGTTATGTTTGCAGGCGAGAATGAAATTGTAGAAATTACACATCGTGCACAAAACCGTGAAATTTTCGCACGAGGAGCACTCACTGCTGCTAAATGGCTCGCAAACCAAAAACCCGGATTCTACACAATTGA
>CAYZQB010000008.1:28439-35986 GCA_964480395.1 uncultured Planctomycetia bacterium | reverse complement strand
GCGTTGCGGGATTTGCCGATTTGTTCAATCGCGTTCATTTTGCGCAAAGTGTATGTGATTTTACTTGCGAGACTGCGGGAAATACAAAGTTTCGATGCAAGCTGTTTGTTCGTAAAATCCTCGCCTGATTCCATTTCCAGCATTGCTGCTAAACCTGAAGGATTACGGAAAATTCTGCTCTCGACAATCTCAGTTATTTTTCTATCGACGATGCTCACCCCTTTTCTGCGCCAGCTCCCACCGCCGTCGGTACAGCGTATTTCCTCTACATTCAGCAAAATTACTTCAAGCTCGAAGCTACTATTTCCCATAATTTCAGGAATATACACAAGTTCCGTGAATAAATCGTAGATGCTGCAACGCTTCGGCGATTTTCGGACACTCAATTCCCTGCCTGAAGCATCAAATTTGCGAATAATCTTCTCCTGCGCAATCGGGTAAACAAGTCGGATTCGATGGTTTTCAAGCAAATTCTCCAGCTTTCGTCTGATTCCGCCGAAATTGCCCGTCTGAATCTCAATCAATAAATCATCACGCACAATATCAATAAAATATCTGCCGACTTTCACCTCACATTCATCGTCCGCATTCGCCAGCAAATCCTTGAGCTGAGCATGCAAAGAGCGTTCGTTCAAAGTCCCAATGCCTGTTTTCGTCGATTCCATACTAATCCTTGTGATATTATGCAGTTAATCGGCGAAATCCTGCATTTCTAATGCAAAATCGAGGTTTTTACAAAAAAAAACACCCGAACATGCCGGATGTTTAAAATTCATCGTTAATTTCAAAGCTTATACAGGTACGAGTTCGACACTTGCACCAGCTTCCTGAAGTTTCTTCTGGACATCTTCGCCGTCTTCAGTGTTGACGTTTTCCTTGATAACTTTTCCGTCAACCGTCATATCTTTGGCTTCTTTCAAGCCGAGACCGGTGATTTCGCGAATAGCTTTGATAACCTTAATCTTCTGTGCGCCAACTTCCTTTAGAACTACATTGAAGTTTGTTGGCTCTTCTACTGCTTCGCCTTCGCTGCTAGCTGGTGCTGCCATTACAACTCCGCCTGATGCCGGCTCGATGCCGTATTTGTTTTTCAAAATGTCCGATAATTCTTTCGCTTCTTTAAGCGTGAGATTGACGATTTCTTCCGCCATTTTTTCAAGGTTTGCCATGTTTTTCCCCTTTCAGATTATTGAATTTGATTAATGTTCTTCTTTTTCAGTGCCTTTTTGCTCAATTTGTGATGCTAATGCACCTGATGGACCAATAAGGCATCCTGCAATTTTTGAACCCATTGCGAGAATCTGTCCGGAAATTATCGATAGCAATTCTTCCCGACTTAACAGATCCTTGTATTTCTGTGCGCCTTCAGCATCGTCAACTGTGCCGTCGATGATACCGCCGACGATTTCCGCCTTTTTCGATTTCTTGTTGAATTTTATCAGAGTTTTAGCAGCTGTTATCACTGCTCCCTCTTCCGTGCCGTAAGCAACTGCTACGGGTCCTTTCATTATTTCAGCAAGTCCTGTTATCCCTTTGGCTTCCATCATTTTAACGAAGACGCGATTTCTTACTACTGTAACTTTAATGCCTTCCTCAGCGAGTTGATTCTTAAATGCGATTAAGTTATTCGAAGCAATTCCCTGATAATCAAAGAAAATCATTGAATTGATATTATCGAAGCGTTTCTCGTATTCAGAGAGCATCAATTTTTTCAATACACTGGGCATTATTTGCCTCCTTCCGCGAGTAGCACCTGAACGCTTGGTCCCATCGATGTGCAGAGATAAACCTTTTGAATGTATGTACCTTTCGCTTCCGATGGTTTTACTGATTTAATATGATCAATAAAAAAATCGATATTATCAAGCAGCAACTGTTTCTCGAATGAGCGTTTGCCCATGACCGCATGAACGTTACCATGTTCGTCCGCCCGATACTCGATTTTACCTGCTGCGAATTCTTTTATCGCATCTGCAACATTAGGCGTAACCGTACCGTTTTTTGGCGTGGGCATTTTGCCTTTTGGTCCGAGAATTTTACCGAGTCCACCAACAACCCTCATCATTGATGGATGCGCGATACAAACATCGAAATCATCCCAGCCCTCTCTGATTTTATTTGCAAGGTCATCACCGCCGACTTCAATTGCACCAGCATTTGTCGCAGCTTCAGCGATTGGACCGTCCGCAAAAGCAATAACACGGTTGGTTTTACCCACTCCGTGCGGTAATGTAAGCGCACCACGCAATGCTTGACCCTGTTTTTTCGGGTCAATACCGAGTTTCATTGCAATTTCGACAGCTTCATCAAATTTGCGTTTGGGCGCAACAACCATAAGTTTGTCGAGTGCTTCAATCATCGGAAATTTGTTATCTTGCGGGATTTGTTTACGTGCTTCTACGATTTTTTTTCCATTTTGATGACCAATACGTTTTCCACGTTTGCGTTTTTGTTTCTTTTTGTCATCCTGCTCAGCGGTTTCAACCTGTACCACCGGTGAAATTACTTCCTCAGGTTTTTCTTCCTGCGGTTGCTCTTTCAGCGTTTTTGGTGTTTGTTCTTCTTTTTTCTTTGCCATTTATCCTCCTTTCAGGTGCGTGCGAGCAGGGCAAGCCCTGTTCTCCCCGAAATTTCTGTTATTCGTCAACTACTTCAATACCCATAGTAAAGGCAGTACCTTCGACCATGCGCATTGCCGCTTCGACGTCGTTTGTGTTTAGATCCTTAAGTTTTTGTTCTGCAATTTCTTTTATCTGTTTCTTGGTAACTTTGCCGACTTTTTCTTTGTTGGGTTCTGAAGCACCTTTAACTATCGCAGCAGCTTTTTTCAGCAAAATACCTGCAGGTGGTGACTTCAGAATAAATTCAAAGCTTCTGTCGCCGAATATCGTAATTTCAACCGGGATAATCATTCCGGTACCTTTCATCTTGGCAGTTGCATCATTGAACTGTCTGACGAAAAGCCCGATGTTCGCACCATGCTGACCTAATGCGGGTCCAACAGGCGGTGCAGGCGTTGCTTCCCCAGCTTTACATTGCAATTTTACCGTAGCGGTAACTTTTTTTGCCATTTCGAAACCTTTCAAACCCTCGATTTATATTTCACTTCGCGATTTCGTAGTTTTATAACGAAAATGTTTTAGCGAGATATAACCCGGTTTTGTTTTGTATACATCTCTACCACCATTTGCGAGTCTGCTTTTATTACATCACCGGTATTAGGATAAAATAACCTTTAACCAGCGACGCCATAAAAAGCATCGTTGATGCTTGAGTAAGCTGATTTCTTCAGATATGTAGGAGTTGAAGTGCGGAAGAAGCAGCTTTCCGCTATCAGCTTAGAAAGCCATAACTTATAGATTAAATAATTGAAAATTCAAGAACATTTGCTGGAACTTTATCAAAAATTCGACTTATTTTTTCTTGTCTAATCACGAATTACTTTTCGTTTAAATTTATGGATAATTTAACAATTTATTTCAAGTTTTCGATTAGTTTGGTATCATACTTTAAACTTTTCATTTCTGGAGGAGATTGTGCAAAAAATTCTTACAATGATTCTTGTTGCAGCAGTAGCTGTTCTATTCTGCCCGAAAATTGCATCTGCGCAGGCAACTTTCGTTCCACCTTCGGAAAACAGTCGGACATCGTCGCTTCATTTCGGATTCGGTAATCTGCTCTATGATATGGATTTTGATTCCAGCATATTACCTGATGTTGATGTAAGCCAAGCTGTTGCTATCATCGGCGGGAATTGGGAACACAATGTAAATTTTGGATTTTATCATTTCCGGCTTGGTATCATGAGTCTTGGTGACACTGAATCTACTTCAGGTTCATCTACATCAACAAGCACAAGTTGGAAGGACAACCAGGTTTTCTCGTTTTATTTTGGTGGCGGTTATATTTTTTCCAGCGAATTTCCCTTGACTACATTAGCAACCATGCCGGGACCAAATTCTCAACCTCAAGGAATGATGGGATTTGTCGGCTGCGGCTTCGATTACAATATTTATGGACAATTGGAATCGCATTCAAGTGGTGCTACGGATTATGTTACAGGACTGTATGTTTCGGACTTATCTTTAGTTGCCTTAGGTGGAATCCGCATACCGAATGTGGGTTTTGTTGTTCATGCAAGTTTTTCTTTTCATTTTCTGCTTAGTTGGGAAATGAGACAGACAGCCACAACAGGCGGAGTCGAAACAATTACCAATTTGTCCGACCTCGGCGAGCTTGGAATCCCATTTTTCGGTATGGAACTTGGTGTTGCTTATGAAGTTCCTTCCGTGCCAAGACTTCGATTCGGCATTGCGTGTAAATTAGTCAATTCGATGATGCTAATCTTCCATGGCGGATACGTTTTTTAACTATATTGAGAAATCAGATAAACCCGAATATTCCATGAAAAAACCCGTCGCTTTGACGGGTTTATTTTTTGAGTATATTTTTTTACAGGAATACTGTTACGCTGAATAGTACCGTAAAATCTGCAGCTTGCGAATATAAACCAAAGGTCAAACCCAATTCCGGCACAACTTTCAATCCCTCAACCTCGAAAAATGCTTTTACACCAACGGTTAAATCCATTGCAGGGTCATAGAACTCTGTCTGTAAAAGGACAGCAACTATTTCATGAACTTGGTATGTTGCTCCAACACCAAAATTCATTAATGCTCCCCAGGTTCTGTTTTCATTAGGTTGAACTTTGTCACCATCCAGAGTATATGTGAAGCCCAGCATGACGTTTACACCGAGTTTTTCAACCGGATATGCTGTTGCAAGTACGTTGAGTGCAACATCAAATGCGCCTGTACTCAAAGCATCATCCTGTGAACCTGTTGGTATTTTTATGGTTAGAAGCCCTGCAACATCAAAATCGAAAGACATTCCGGTCAATTCGACAACAGCACCATCACCAAGAAATCTGTATTTGCCATGGAGAAACATATCGCCGAATGCTGTACCCGCTTGAGTATTCAACGGCAGGTTGTAAACTTCAAAGGTTCCATCCAATCCACCAATCATTAATCTTAAACCAGCTTCAAGATTTTCAATGATTCCGTAACGACCTTCAAGCTCGAACATTGAGAGTGTTCCATCATAATTTGGGTCATCATCTTCTTTTCCGCCAAATGCAGATAAAATATAATTAAATCCTGCTTGTATGCCACCAACTTTCAAAGTTTGTGTAGATTCCATACGCCCATAACCAGCGAGAGAGTAAATACCATTTTTATGACCGGTTCTCATTGGTCCAAGCATCCATGCCTCGTCGAAGATGGTTTTTTCGGTCGTGATAGGCTCAGTTTGAGTTTTCTGCGTTTGTAATTCTTTATCAGCATCGTCAACCATCTTATCTGCATTGTCATCTTTGACGAGATCATCCATTGAGTCATCCGTTTCTTCATCAATAATATTGTCCCCAAGACCTGACTGAGCTAAAACCGATTGAGTACCAAAGAAAGTTAAAATAATAAAAATCAAAAGATACACAAGTTTTCCTCTCATAGCTCTCTCCCTACTGATTGTATTTGCATAATCTGATATAAAAATTCTTTAATCCCACTGGGTTACATCAAACATTAATAATAATTTAGTTCATGCTGCATTTTTAATGTTCATTTATTTTTTGCAACCACTCGTAGATATATTGCTTAATGATATGCTAATTTTAATTCTATTCAACAAAAAAAACAATGATGTAATGAATAAGGATTATAATTTTACTAAATACAAGTATATTGAGTATATATTCGGATTAATAATAGTACAATTGCACCCTTATAACTTCTTTATTTACTCAACTTATAATGCTTTTGATAAATTGTTAATAATCACTTCAAATTCTCACAATTGTTTCCACCCTTTTGATAATTTTTTAATAATCTCGATTCAGTTTCTACAATCCTTAGTGTTGATAAAAATATCGACATGCAATTGTTAATATTTCTTACCACTTCATAAAAATTTCAACAATTGTTTATTAACATGATTTCAACATTTTTAACTTTTTATAAACATCGTCAATGCGTTTATCTATATAGTTCTCAGCAAGATTCCCCGTAAGTTATGAATAACATTTCGTTATAGATAAAGAGAAATGTATTTTAAAATTTTTAAACTTAAATATTACTCTAGCAGACTTTCAGCCAACACAAAATTGACATTTGATTAAAACAGTTTTCATAATTGAGATTAAATTCAGCTTTGTACGTAAATATAAAAAAATTCTTGCTTTACCTTAGGTGCTTAGCAGAATATATTAACACAACATTTGGAGAAACCATATAATGTTCGTATATCGCCTGATGAGAGGTTTATTATGAAAATTATTTGTGAACAACAAAAATTGGCTGAAGCAATCGTATTTGCTGCAAGGATTATCAGTCCTACAACGACAAGTACAGTTGCACAAAATTTCAAGTTCATCGCAAAAGGTAATTCTCTTGAAATTCGCTCAACAAACCTAGAACAGTCGGTTGTTTACTACGTTTCGGACATCGATGTGCAGCAAGAAGGTGAAATTTGTATACAAGCAAAAATGCTTGAACGCCTTTTCAAAGGTTTCAGGCGTGGAATCGTCGAGATTGAAGGCGATTCTGAGATGATTATTCATATTAAACATGGCGGACAGAATTTGAAACTATATGGCTACGATCCCGAAGAATTTCCTATTTTTCCGGAGTTTGACGAAGAAAAATCATTCCTGATTTCGGGCAAACAAATTGCTGAGCAGATCAATCACAGCGTTTTCGCGGTTTCAAGAGAAAAAACACGTTTTGCAATAGACGGTGTATTATTTGAAATCAACGACAAACAATTGACTCTTGTTGGAACTGACGGCAAAAGACTTGCAATTACAAGGGATATAGTTGATACCGAATTGAATCTGCCTGACAATATTATCGTTCCGCCGAAATGGCTTAGTCTGCTGTCAGACTTGATAGCAAAAGGTTTTGAAGAATTTGTTAAGATACAAATTGTGGACAATCGCATTATGGCAATGATGGGTCCAGTGATTATGAGTTCTCAGCTTGTCGCTGGTGTGTTTCCGAATTATAAAGCAGTTATGCCCGATGAATTCACTCGAAAGCTTACGGTTAATCGGGATGATTTCCTTTATAATATCAGGCAGGCGGAACAATTTGTCTCTGAAGATTCACTCGGAGTAAAATTCGAAATTTTCAAGGATAAACTGTTTATCCAATCGAGATCAGCGGAGAAAGGTGAAGCACTGATTGAAGTGCCAGCAATGTTTGAAGGCAGTTTCGAGATAGCAGACAATGATGATGACGAAGATGCAAACAAAGCAGATAACGCAGACTGCTTTGTTATCGGATTTAATCCGCAATATATCACTGATATCTTGAAGATTGTTCACGATGATGAGTTTATCATGGAGATAAACGACCCTGAAGAACCGGTGCGTGTGAAAGCCAGCGAAAATTTCATCTACATTGTTATGCCAGCTGAAATCTAAGCAGGTAAACCTGCTTTTTTCTTACATCATCTGCAGAGAGATTCTCAAATTATTTAACCTATTG
>CAYZQB010000008.1:0-28339 GCA_964480395.1 uncultured Planctomycetia bacterium | reverse complement strand
GGGACAAACTTCCTAGCCTGTCATATCAAGGATGCTTTTTGTTTCTGAATTCTGAAACAAGACATTTCAAATCTTCATAATCGATTTGCTTTCTATTTTTCTTTGCAATGCTGAGAATATAATCGACCAGATCGCGGTCAGGTTCAATGTCAAGTTTGCGCAGCATCCATTGTATGTTCGATTTACCGGACATAAAACTAATGCGGATTAATTGTTCGAAGCCGAAATCGGATGCAGGCACCGAGGAATACACAACATCAGCAAATTTAGTCTGTCCGAGATTATATGCTTTTTGTATGGCAGATGCATGAATTCCTGTTGATGTTGCAAATGCATCACGCCCAAAAACAGGCCAGTTCTTGGGTATCTGAACACCAACAGCATGAGAAACTGCAAGACAATAATTTGGTAATTTATGTAGGTCATGGTGCCATAAACCAATCATCTTAAGGTTTACAAGCAGAAGTTCAATTGGTGTATTACCCGTGCGTTCGCCTATGCCAAGCGCGCACCCATGAACCTGATTAACGCCAGCTTCAATGGCAGCTAGAGCGCATGATAATGCAAGTCCGCGATCATTGTGACCATGCCAGTCAAGTTTTACACTATTTTCGACACCTGCTTGTTTTAAGAGATCTTTAGTAAATTTTACTATTGCTTTCGTGCCTTCAGGAGTTGCAAAGCCCACAGTATCGGTGATGCAAATCCGCTTTACCCCGAAATCTATTGCAAGATTAATCAACTGCTTGATTTCTTCAATCTGTGACCTTGTTGAATCCTCAAGTACAAACATAGTCGGGATATTTTCTTTTTGCGTAAAAGTCAATGCTTTCCGTGCTGAATCTTTCACGTCCTCAAAGCTCCAACCTTCAGCGAAACGACGTATTCTTGACGAAGCAATAAACATATCGTTAAAAATCGGGATGCCATGTTTCTGTATAAGATTTGAAAGCGAAGTTAAATCAGTTGCATGAGTTCTACAAGCAACTCTAGGCAAAATAGCAATTTTTTCTGCGATAATGTTAGCAAGTAAAGCATCAATGTCAGCAACAGCATCTGAACCAGAGCCAGGAAGCCCAATATCAGCAGTAGTAATACCAACTTGGGTCATCATTCTGATTATATCCAATTTCTCCTTGAGACTTGGATTTTTTATAGACGGAGATTGCAGACCATCGCGCAAAGTTTCGTCATCAATTGTAACTTCATGTTTAATCCGGTCTTGAGAATGATAATTCCAATCGTAAATCAGCTCATTTAGGTCATCAGGGATCTTGTCAAAATTTTTCATAGCTTTCTCTTGACTTGAAACACAAGGGTTATCTTTGCTTATGAAAAAGAGCTTTTGAAAGGCAAAATCTTAAAGACCCGATGCAGTCAAAATTACTTCTCCAACAAGCAGTTATATCAACTAAGACAAAAACCACACAATATATGCGATACTAGCGGGTTCAGCATAGCAAATTTTTCCGATGATGTTTGCTTTGTCAATATTATTGATACATTTTAAATAAATCGGTATATTAATAATATTTCATAATACTTTTTAACGAATTGTCTAATATACAATTTTTTTTCTATAAACTGCTAGCGCAGTAAGAAATCTCACAAATCATCTCGTGCATTGCAAAAAAATTTTAATCATTCGACTGATAGTCCGAGTATCCATACCTGCCATGATTCGCCATTGCTAGTAGGTCAGGCATCCCTGCCTGACAGTATTCCTAAAGAAAACACTCACCCGGTTGTCATTCTCGCAAAAGCGGGAATCCAGCGAAAATAAATATCTCCCTATTCCATGTTTTGGTATGGACTAGGGTGTGTTTGAAAAATAAAAAATTTGTCATTCCCACTTGATTGAGCGGACGAAGTCCTTTAATTATCCAGAATCCAAGATATTCCGCCAATTATCCAGGATGATCATATGCAAATATAGAATTTTATTTTACATTTGATAGAATCAGGTTTACAACTTGCTCAATTGTCAGTTTCGTTGTATCAACAATGATTGCGTCATCAGGAATGCGCAAAGCTCCGATTGGTCGAGCCCTGTCCGCTTCATCCCGATCATTTATTTGAGCAATCAACGATTTCATGTCAATCTTCTTGCCCATGCGTTCAAAATCCTGATATCGCCTGCGCGCGCGTTCTTCAGGCGTTGCATCAAGATAAAATTTGTATTTGGCGTTTGTGAAAACAACTGAACCCTGATCTCGTCCCTCAGCAACAAGTTTGCCAAGCTTCCCGATTTTCTGAAGCATCTTCACACATGAAATTCGTGCAACCTTGTTGTCAGCGACAAATTTGATATATTTTTCGATTCGTTCATCACGCAGATTGATTTCAGGAATCGGTTTAGAATTTAGATAAAAAGTCGTCCTCATCGTCCCGGAATCCATACTATTATCAATGCTGCAATGCCATTTAACGCTCTCAATATGCTTGCTTACAAACTCGTGATAGAGTTCAGCGTTATTGGCGTCAGCGATTTCAAGCATTGCAAAGGTCAACCCGCGGTACATTACGCCTGAATCGAGATAATGCCAGCGCAGCTTGGATGCAACAAGCTTGGCAACCGTACTTTTGCCTGTTCCTGCTGGTCCATCAATTGTGATAATCTCATTACTCGTCATTTTTACTCCGGTCAGTCAATAATTTCAGAAATAAGAGGGAGTTCATGTATATTTTCACCAATTTGCACGCAATCACGAAAATTTTTACTAATTGTCTCACTTTGTCCTAAATCAAAATCTTTAGGAACAAAAAGCTCGAAAATTTCATCACCAGAATTTACTTTTTCACCAATGCTCTTGTGTTTCTTGAACCCAACAAACGGATTTATCTCATCTGTAACTTTTTTTCGTCCACCGCCTATTTCAACGAGAAGCCAGCCCAGATTTTTTGTTGAAAACCCCTCGATGAATCCAGATTCTTCCGCTTTTACGATGATTTTCTTTGAATTGCTGTTTTGAAGCTCCCAAAATTTCTCAAGTGTATGATTCTGCCCGTTTGTCTGCGCGTAAACCATACGTTCAAAGAGTTCAAACGCTTTTCCGCTCTGAAGATTTTGCTCAGCCAGCTTTTGTGCTTCCTGAAGTGAAATATCCTTTGCAATTGCAATCATGCGCGATGATAGCTCAAGCGAAAGCATTGTTCCCGAAGTTTTCGCGTGCTGACCAAGTAAAATCTCATAAGATTCAATAATCTCAAGTAAATTTCCAGAATACAATCCTAATGGCTGATTCATGTCCGTGAGAAGTGCCTGCACCCTTAAATTCAGAGCTTTTCCTACATTGACAAGCATTTGCGCAAGTTTTTTTGCATCCTCATAATCCTCGATAAATGCACCAGTGCCGTATTTCACGTCCATGACCAACCCACTCAAACCCTCTGCAAGCTTCTTACTCAATATTGAAGCACAGATAAGCTCATAAGATTCAACGGTTCCAGTAACATCACGAAGGGCGTAAATACGCTTGTCAAGAGGTGCAATCTTTGCTGTCTGACCGATGATGGCAAGCCCGAGTTCATTGCACTGTTTCAGATAATTTTCGCGTGAAAGCTGAGTCGTAAATCCCGGAATTGACGCCAGTTTGTCAAGCGTTCCGCCTGTATGACCGAGTGAACGCCCTGAAATCATCGGCACAATCAAATCCGATGCTGCGACAACAGGTGCCAGAATAAAACTCGTCTTATCACCAACTCCGCCCGTTGAATGTTTGTCAACTGCAGTTCTTGCATACTCCTCAGGCAAAATCCGTTCACCTGAATTTACGAAAATGCTTGTAATATCAGCTGTTTCCTGAAACGTCAATCCCTGCAGAACCACCGCCATAAGCCACGCAGACATTTGATAATCCGCAATCTCCCCACCAAGAAATTTGCAAAACCATGCTTGATTTTGTTCAAAATCGTGCGGAATTTTCTTGCGAGTCTCATTAATAAACACTGATGGATTGATTTCATCATGCATTGCGCACCTCTGTGGAAGCGGTTTTCAAGGTTTTATCATTTATGCCAGACTTTTTAATATATGCAAAAAACTTTTGCCAGCAATGCTTTTTTCCTTGATGTTGAAATTATCCGCGATTGTTGCGGCAATATCTGAAGTTGAACAGCGAATCTTGAAATCAACATAACCTTTGCGGAAATTGTGTGAAATCGCAATCAAAGGCACACACTCCCGCGTATGATCGGTGCCTTCGAAGGATGGATCGCAGCCGTGGTCAGCGGTGAGGATTACCAGCGTGTCATTATGCAGGTTTGTAACCCATTTCCCCAGAAAATCGTCAAATTCTTTGAGTGCCTGTCCAAATGCTTGCGGATCGCGCCGATGCCCGTAAAGCGTGTCAAAATCGATAAGATTCACGAAAACGAAGCGTTCAGTGTCAAATTTCTCAGCAAGCTCATTCAAAACCTTGTATGCTTCAGGATTTGTGTGTGCTTCATAACATTTTTCAATCCCGCTGTGATTGAATAAATCCTTGATTTTCCCGACAGACGCAGTTGAAACATTATTCTCTGAAAGCACATTGAGAATAGTCTTGCCAGGAGGTGCAATCGCATAATCGTGCCTGTTTGTTGTACGCTTGAAGCTTCTGGCGGTTTTGCCAATAAATGGTCGTGCGATTACACGTGAAATGTTGTGTTTATCAGCAATTATCCGACATATTTCGCAAAGTTTGTACAAACGCTCAAGACCAAAATGCTCCTCATGTGCTGCAATCTGAAGCACAGAATCAGCGGATGTGTACAAAATTGGTTTTCCGGAATTTATGTGCTTCGACCCAAGTTCCTTGATAATCTCTGTGCCTGATGCTGCCTTATTCCCTAAAAATCCCTCAACATCCGAATTTTCAATGATTTCATTGACAATGTCATCTGGAAATCCGTCCGGAAAGTATGCGAAATCAGCTTCTGTAATAAGCCCTGCAATCTCCCAATGTCCTGTTGTTGAGTCTTTACCGATACTTTTGAAATCTGAGCGAGTGATGAATGACGAAAAATAGTCGTTCTGCTCAAATAATGATAAACCGGTCAAATTACCGAGTCCAAGTCGGGTAAGCGCAGGAAGTTTCAATCCGGGATTGGCTTTTGCAACACTTGCCAGCGTGTTTGCCCCTGAATCGCCGTATTTCTCAGATTCTTTACTCGTGCCGCAACCCACGCCATCCATAATAATGAGATATATTCTGTCATACATTTTGTGCCTCAGCAAATTCTTCGAGGATTTTGATGGAAGCTGACGCACCGATGCGGTTCGCTCCAGAATTGAGCATTAATTTAGCGATTTCCCATGTTCTGATTCCTCCTGATGCCTTCACACCAACATTCACACCAACAATTTTGCGCATGAGTTTAATGTCATCAGCTTGTGCTCCAGCGATTGAAAATCCCGTACTTGTTTTCACAAAGGCAGCACCAGCATCAACAATTGCCTGGCATGCAGCAATCTTCTCGTCTCGCGTTAAAAGTGCTGTTTCAATGATGACTTTTACCGGAAAAGGTGCAGAAGCCAACACAACAGCTTTGATATCTGTTGTAACACCCGCAAAATCTTTGTCTTTAAGCAAGCCAATGTTGATGACCATGTCAATTTCTCTGGCACCAGCAAGAATTGCGTTTGATGCTTCATATGCTTTTGATTCTGTTGCCATCGCACCAAGAGGGAATCCGATGACGGCGATAGGCAGTACACCTGAGCCTTCAAGAAGATTTGTACACAGTGCAACACGCGTTGAATTCACACATACTGTCTTGAACCTGTATTTTCGTGCTTCTGCACACACACGCTCAATCTCTACAAAGCTTGCATCTGCATTGAGAATAGTATGGTCAATCAATTTTGCGAGGGCATCAACAGTTTTGATTTCAGCATTCATAATTCACTCTCAATTCCGATACATTAATCATACGAAAGGATGAATTATTTAACAAATAAGGCAAATACTATTTTTTGTAATCAAATTATTTTCTTTAGTAAGAAAAACTTACCCAAATCTGAAATATCTTAATAAAATTTAAGTATTATAAGATTTCAGATTTATGAATTGTGCAAGTATGAGGGAAATATGTTTATAGCAAATATGCCAGGTTATGATTTGAATTCGATGATCAATTCTCTCAATGATCCTTTTGCTATTGCTGGCTTAATTGCAGGTGCAATTTCGCTTTTATGGGGCTGGCGTTTTTTCCGTATTTTTGTCTTCGTTGCTGGTGCCATGGTCGGCATTTACTGCGGTGAAATCATCGCTTCGTTCATACCACCTGAATTCTTTGGGTCAGCGGATATTCTTGGGTTTTTTCCGTTGATTTTAGGTGCTCTTTTTGCATTCACAGCATTGCCTTACATACGTTATGCGTTGTTTATGCTGGCAGGTTTTGGCGGTGGATACGCATTGTATTTAATGGGTATGGCGATGTTTGACGGTGAATATCGACATTACTTTGCAATTTCGGGTTTTGTAATCTGCGGCTTGTTCAGCTTGGCATTTTTCGAAATCATTATTGTGATAGGTACGAGCATTCTTGGTGCTTCAACCATTATCACCTGTGTGCTTTATTTCCTAAATAATCTTACATATCAGGTCAATGCTGGCGTTACGGTATCATATTATGACATGATATCAGCTGATTATGCGTGGACAATCCCTCTTGCACTTGTAATTATAGCGATTGTGGGGATGTTGATTCAAATGAAACTCCTACCCGAAGAAGGTATAAAAAAGCCGGAGAAAAAGGCTAAAACCAAGGACGATTAAGCATTCTGTACATTATTAATCATTTGTAACAGTTTTGTGAGAATGCGTGAGGTTGCACCCCAGATTTTCTTGTTCTCAAAGAAATAATCAATCAGATGATATTGCCTGCCTTCATATTCGTAGCATGCAGGTTTGTTGTTTTCAGGATTGAGAAGGTGAGTGAGTGGAATTTCGATAATCTCGCTGACTTCCTCTTTCTGAGCTTTGAATTTCATCTGTTTAATGAACGATAGCACAGGTGTGATAACAAAACTCGAGGTTAATGTCTCTTCGTCATCGAGAATACCAATGATTTCAATGTTTTTTCGCTCAAGAGCAATTTCTTCGTGTGCTTCCCGAATTGCTGTTTCAACCAGTGTTAAATCTTCAAAATCTTTGTGACCACCTGGAAATGCGATGTTGCCAGGATGATTCACAAGTTGCTCGCTTCGACGGATGAAAACAATTGAATATATGTTTGCAGGATTGGACAAATTGCGAGAATAATTGAATTTCAGCGGGACTAAAACAGCGGATTGGTGATTTTTCTCGTTTGTGCAAATCTTTCGTTGTTTTTTATTGACAAGCTCGTGCAATTTATTTTTGAAGTCCTCAATTTCCATCTGTTGCCTCGTCTTTGCTGAATTCAGCATGAATCATGGTCTTTTCAACCTCCGAATTTATCATCCCCAGCATTAGAATTTCAGGATTATTTTGCATATTTATTGAAATCTCAGAAGGTAGATTTAAGCTGAATGTTGAATTTGCAGGTATTTTGTGTAGATAATTCTGCTTATTGTTTTGCATGTTATTAACTGAAAGCATGAATTCTGGAGAATCGTAAATCGTAAAAGAAAGCATGTTCTCACCTTCTGTAAGTGAGAAATCATAAGATGCAGAATCAATTTTGATTTTCATTTTCATCGCAAATCTTGCATTAATAATAAGCAAATTATCTTCATGAGTTATTGTGAGAGTGTTTTTCCCCTCAAGTTCAGACAATTTCTGTTCATAAAGCACTTCGGAAAATATTTTATTGTGATTGAACATATAAATTGTCAAAGCTGCGACAAGTGCAATAAGCACAATAAAAAATATAAACCCGGAATAAATATTCTTTTTTTCGCGATTGTTTTGTTTTTCCATGCTCATATTGTGCCTGTTTATTACGATTTATTAATAATATAAAATTTCATTGAAATTGTAAGCATTTCATTGCAAAACATAACATTGTATCCTGAGATAATTATATTTATGAGGTTCTCATGCTCACTGAAAGAACTTTAATAATTTTCAAGCCAGATGCTGTTGAACGCGCGCTTGTCGGCAGGATTTTAGCCCGATTTGAGGACAAAGGTCTAAAAATCGTCGGTATGAAATTCATCAAGATAACCGATGAATTGGCATCAAAGCATTATGCAGAGCATGTTGGCAAACCGTTTTATTCGAAGCTTGTGGATTTCATTACTGCTGCACCAGTCATTGTTGTATGCCTAGAAGCACCGCGATGCATTGAAATCACAAGGAATTTACTTGGGAAAACCTACGGATTCGATGCAGAACCAGGCACTGTGCGAGGTGATTTCAGCATGAGCAGGAGTTTCAACCTTGTGCATGCGTCAGACAGCGCAGAATCTGCCCAGCGCGAGATTGCCCTATATTTTGAAGATAAAGAGTTGATAGAATGGCAACCAAATCAGCAGCGTTGGTATTTTCACGAAAATGATTTGAAATAAAATTTTCAGAAACAGTTTTACACAAGCAAGCCATTTGATAATATTCGCAAATTGTGTTGCGTGGGCAGACCCACTGCGCAGCATTAAACAGACAAACTGCGGGAGTGGGCTCCCAATAAAGGAATTTGTATGACCGTTAAAATTACGGGTAAAAACCTCAAGGTTGAGGATGTTGTTGCGGTTGCGCGTTATGGAGAAAAAGTTGAACTCGATCCTGCAGCTATCGAGCGGATTCAAACGTGCCGTAATATGCTTGAGAAAAAAATTGTAGCCCATGAAATCATGTATGGCGTGAACACCGGCATCGGCGAGTTTTCGGAGGTTGTGCTTGATGATGACCAGGTTAAGCAGTTTCAGAAATACCTGATTTACAACCACAGTGCGGGAATTGGTGATCCTGCACCTATCGAGCATGTTCGTGCTGCTATGGTTGGTCGTATGAATGTGCATGCTAACGGACATTCTGGGATTCGTCCGATTGTTACACAGACAATCGGCGAAATGTTGAACAAGGGCGTTACACCTGTGATGATGGACAAAGGGTCGGTTGGTGCGTGCGGAGACCTTGCGCCGATGAGTCAGATTGCACTGACAATGATGGGTGAATGGGAATGCTGGTACAAAGGTGAGCGTATGCAGTCAAAACTTGCGTTTGAGAAAGCTGGCATCAAAGTGCTGGAACTCATGGCGCGTGATGGACTTGGAATTATCAACGGCAGCAACGTTTTGACGGGTATGTCCGCAATTTTCATCTATGATGCGGAACGCTGGCTGAATCAGGCGGAAATCACCGCTGCGATGAGCTTAGAAGCTCTGATGGCAAACTTGAAACCCTATGATGTGAGATTGCATCAGCTTCGCGGGTTCGGTGGGGCGATTGTTTCATCGCAGAATATTAAACGAGTCATTGAAGGAAGTGATCTCGCAACTGGTAAGATTAAAGTTAAGGTGCAGGATGCGTATTCCATGCGCTCAACTCCGCAGGTTATCGGTGCTGCAAGAGACCAGCTTGAATACGCACGTAAACAGGTTGAAATTGAGTTAAACGGTGTTGGTGACAATCCGATTTTCCTACCTGAATCTGATACAGTGTTAACAGGTGCGAATTTCCAGGGTTCACCCGTGAGTTTGCCCATGGATATCGCGGGTGCTGGAATCACGATGGTCAGCGTGCTTTCGGAACGTCGTCTAAATCGGCTTTTGAATCCTGCGCTTAGCGTCGGGCTTCCAGCATTTCTGACCAAGGGCGCAGGAATGTTTTCAGGACATATGCTGAGTCAATATACTGCGGACATGCTGATTGTTGAGCAGCGTATTCTTTCAGCACCAGCATCGATTCAGAGCATCCCGGCAGCAGCAGACCAAGAAGATTTTGTCAGCATGGGTATGAATACAGCATTGAAAAACAAGCAGATTCTCAAAAATGCATATGGTGTGCTTGGTATTGAAATGATTGCTGCAGCACAAGCACTTGATTTCCGCGAATTTTCACCTGGAAAAGGAACGCAGGCAGCCCACGCGGAAATCCGCAAGGTAGTCGAGCATCTGGACGTTGACAGACCGTTGTTTGTTGACCACAACAACATGATGCAGGTGGTTGAGGATTGCCGGGTTTTGGATGCAGTCGAATCAGCAATTGGTAAACTCGGTAAATACTACAACGCATAGGTTGCCTGAGCGGAGTCGAAGGTAGCGTGCGTATGATACACGAAGAATCTGTTCCCTGAGGTTCTCGAAGGGAACGAAGGTATCGAATTCTGATGGCTTCGAGAACCTCAGCCACCAGAAAGAGAAATTGAAAGGCAGGCTTAATCGCCTGTCTTTTCTTATTTTCACCACGAAGGAACACTAAGATTCACAAAGGTTAGCTATCGCTAACAAATAGTGTGCTGTCATTGCGAGGGAGTGCAACGACCGTCGCAATCTCTTGATTTCAATTGATGATATGCAAACACACGACCGATTCAAAATCATCGCAAACCGTTGTTCGATATACGCTATCGCTAACAGAAAATATCAAATTTGATCAAAACTCACTTTTTCATTTGTAACCTTCCACAGTTTCCGAGATTCTTACGCTTCGCTCAGAATGATGTCAAATTGTGGATTCGATGTTTCTCAAAGGATTTGTGATTTTGAGGATAAGGGAGGTGAAGAAATTTTCGATAAGATTGAACGGCAGTGTGCCTGAATATTCAGCATTCGTATCTTGCATATCATCTGTCGGCGGAATATGTACGAATAATACGTCTCGTGGTCGCTCAGGCATGTTTAATGCGTGAAAATACAGATGATTGCAGACAAAATTGCCAGCAGAATGAGAAATTTCAACGGGGAAGCCATCATCAGTAAGTTCAGATGCAAATTTTTCAACGGGCAGATTCGTATGCAAATACTCTGGTGAAGATTTGTCAATGATTTGCTGATGTCTGAAAACACCAGCATTGTCTGCGACTTCGCTGTCATCGAGGTTATGTGCGGTTCTTTCAAGCGAAATCATTGAGCGTTTTGCAGCAAGACCTATCAGGATTAAGCCGTCATATTCGGTGCGATGCAGAATCTGACCGAGAATTTGTGCGGAAACATCCCATTTTGTCGGCATTTCAAAAGCATTAATGCGAACTCCGGCAATAACGTTGTGAACTGCAAGATTCTGTGCAATCTGAAACGATGGATTCACATGAAACCCAGCAAATGGGTCAAAACCAGTCAAAAGTAACTTATAGCTCATTCATCCTCAGTGATTGATATATAATAATGGATTGTTCTTATATAGTACGGTGTCAGACACGTTTCGAAGAGTTGTCATTCCCGTGAAAACGGGAATCCAGGTTGATACAAGATCATTTTTAACTTCTTCTGGATTCCCAATCAAGTTGGGAATGACAGTTTTCTGAATCCTTTACTACTTTCTTGACTGAGCACTAACAATTCGGCGATTTATTTTGATTCGGAGTCATTTTCAAGTTCATCAACTTTTTTCTCATAGTCCGCCAGTTTTTCCTTTGCATCTTCAAGATCATCAGCTAACAGCACGAAAACTCCGAAATTTGATACTTCAAAAGTGATTCCCTTTGGCAGTGTGCATACATCGCCGTTAAAGTCTTTAACTTCAATGAAATCAGCACCTTCATAAGCATTCGTAATCACTGCACCAGGAAAAACAACAAGCTTTTTACTGTTTCTCAGCTCGACATCACCTTTAACGATGATATTTCCATCTTTATAATCGACGATAAAGCATTTGGTATAAGTTTGAATAAGATTGTGAGGATAAAACGGGCTTTTGCGAAGTCCTGACAAGTATCCCGAGTTTGCGGGCCAGATTATCTTCTGGTTGCTGTCAGGTATAAAAATCGGGCTGTTATCATTTTTTGGTATTTCAGGAGATTCTGTATCGAATATGACAAAACCGATGTAAATCAAAATGATTGCAAAGAAAATTATACCGACGAGGAACAATGATTTCATCCAAATCGGCATTTCATCTAATGACATCGTAAAAAACCCGAATTTCCCCATTAACGAGAATTTCTGTTTGGTTCGTTTGATGCTCCGATATTTTGTAACAATCTCAATCGCCTGTTCTTGAATTTTTTCGGCATCACGCGAACTTTTATAAACGTCAATCTTGCTTGGTTCAGGTGAAGCATGCTTTTCAGCAGTTTTATCTTCCAGTGCTGATGCTGCAAGTACTTCACTCACATCAATTTGCTCGGTATCGGATCTTACAATATCTGAAAGGGTTCGACCGAGTTTTAGACGGGCAAAGCTTGTTTTTTCGTTAGTTTTCTTTGATTTGAAAATCTTTATCACGAAAATAGTGTTGGCAATCCTGATTTTATCGCGAGATTTAAGTTTTTGCGGCTCTAAAATCGCCTGGCTATTGACAAAAGTTCCACCTGACGATTTCAAGTCTTTGATAAAAACTACATTGTCTTTGACAAAAATCTCAGCATGTTTTCTCGAAACAAGTTCATCATCAATAACAATCTGTGATTTAGACGATCTGCCGACCACAGCTTTTTTTTCAACATTAAAAGATTTACCTGCAAGTTCACCTTTTGCTATGGTCAATGTAATTTTCATTATGTGAATATCCTAAAATCTCGGTACAATTTAATTATAACAGCTTACAAAATGAGTGTGAGCGTAGATTTTACCATTTAATGATAAAAAATAAATGGAAGTATTAAAAATCCTGTAATCAAGATTAGCGTTTCGAAAATTTAGTGATAAATTGTTCTTTTATCGTATGAGGGTCAGGAATGAATATCACTTTTAGACTGCTGATTAATCTAGCATTATTCATTACTGTTTTGCTGAGCAGCGCAATTTATGCATCAGAAAAAGCCACAATTGAAAATCAAAATGCCCACAAAGATACACTACAGTCAACATCAGACAATATTAATGATAAAAAAAACTCGAAATCATACAAAGATTCACTCAATGATAAAACTGCTGCTTTAGAGCGCGTGATTTTTCTAGCAAAGAAGAAATTCGGAATAAAAGAAGAAGATTACAATATCATTTTACACGATATGACTGAATGCATTGTGCTGGAATTGGAACTTCAACTTGAATCGGATGAAAAAAGCAAAAAAGAGAAACAATCTACTCTAGCGGATAGATACCAAAAATGTGAAGCTGACACAAAATTAATACTCAAAAAGAACTATGATGATTTTGTCAAATATTTAGCTGAGAACGAATACGAGAAAACAACTGGCTGGGCAAATGTTGAGAAAGCGGACGGTATTCAGATATCAATCCTTGGGATTGTCTATGTTTTTACGGGTTTAGCATTGCTTGTACTGATTCTCAATCTCTTCGGTAGAATTTTTGTAAAGAAAAAACCCGCTGAACAAGTGATAACTATTGAGATGGATGACAGCCCGGTTAGGGGATCAAGCACAAAAGTTAGTACAAGGACTTCTTCAACAATATTAATTCGGAAGGATTTGCTGAAACGTCAAAAAGAAGAAGCATTGGCACATGCAGAAGCTGAAAAGGCAAAAGAGGAAGCTGAAAAACTGTTTAAGGAAAGAGAACAAGAAATGAAAGAAATATCTGCTGCGATTGCAATGGCAATTCATGCAGAGCTTCATTTATACGCGAAAAGTGAACAATTAACTGTTATAGATTATCCCAATGTTGTTTCATCATGGGCATTTTCGTCGCGTCCGGTAATTTCACATTTTCAAAAACTTTACAAAAAATAACATCAGAGGTTAATAATGCACGAGAACGAATATAAATTCACAATCAACAATAACTCTTATGCTGTTGAAATTCGCTCAATTGAGAATGAGCAGGCGGTTGTGCTTGTTAACGGCGAGGAAATAGTCGTTGACATTGAATCTCTGCCGCTTCTACCAAGCTCAAACGTTGTCATAATATCTCCGGGTGCAAAAGTTGGACCGGTTCTGCCAATGGGAGTTGGGATGCAAATTGCAAACGTCGCTGGTGAAGACAGAAGTACTAAGACAGGTGCGACTTATGCTGCACCTGCTAAGAAAAAGTCAACTTTACTGATGAGAAATGCTGCTGCAAACTTACATTCATCAGAATCGACAAGACCCACGTCTGGGATCAAGAAGGAAATGAAAAATCCAGTAAGAGCACCGTTGCCTGGTATGGTTTTGAATATAAAGGTTAAGGTCGAAGATTCAGTTAATTCTGGAGATGTTATCCTGATAATGGAAGCGATGAAAATGGAAAACGAAATTCGGGCACACACGACAGGCACGATAACATCAGTATTTGTTGAAAGTGGTCAATCAGTTGGCGAAGGTGATCCTCTTGTGGACATCGGATAAATTTTCTTAGGTTGGCATATATAAAACTTTTAATCATTCTGAGCGAAGCGAATATAAACCTGTGTGTCATTCCGAGGGAGCATTAGCGACCGAGGAATCCAGGCTAGAGGAATGTAGCATTAGGATTTCATTGAAATGTATTATGTATGATAAATTCTGAATCTAAATCAATGTCTTTTATTTGGAGATTATAAATAATCAAAAATCCTTGTTCTGCGAAGGATAAGCATGGATAATTAAAGGACTTAGTCCGCTTCAGTCGCGCATCTCCTTCAGAATTAAGATGTAAATATATTTATAAATTTTCGTTGGAATTCCTGAATTAAATGCAGGTTTTGTGAGTACAAAATAGAAATTTCAATAATTAATTGCAAAATAATCTAAATAAATTGAACATTTTCAAGTTTTGTCAACTATAAGTGTTAAATAATTGAAAAAAGAGATGTTACTAAAACATCAGATTCTAAAACATCAGTGATTGATTCAAATCAGTTAATACCAGCGACTTAGAGAGGGATGCCATTAAATGACAGCTTCATTTTGAGATTAAGATGCGCATATATCTCAATGAAGTCAATATAAAAGTGTAAACATAAAAATGGAGGAGTTATGAGAAAAAAATTACTTATTTTCGCTTTTTGTTTTGTTATTGGTGTGTGGATTATCTCAGGATGTGGTAGCTATGACACAGGCGGACCAGTTTATAATATGGAAATGAGTCGTAGTAAGGCATTGTCGCTAAATGCTGCTCCATCTGAGATAGAAAAACCACTGCCTGAAACCGAGTTAAACCGAGATGAATTCATGGAATACAAAATCAATGAATTCAAAAGCGTACACGAACACCCGAAATCAACTTTTTCGACAGATGTTGATACCGCAACATTCACTTTCTGTAAAAATCAGGTTGAAAATTATAATTCTTTGCCAAAAGGTGAACAAATCAGAGTCGAAGAATTCCTCAATTACTTCGATTATGATTACAAAGCACCGAAAGACGAGATTTTGACTGTGTATTCCGAACTCGCTGACAATCCATTCAATAAAGGGGAAACTGCATTTTTACGCCTTGCACTCAAAGCCAAGGAAATCAGCAACGAAGAGAGACGACCTGCGCATTTAACATTCTTGATTGATGTTTCGGGCTCAATGATGGCAACAAATAAGCTGGATTTGGTGAAAACAAGTATGAAAATTCTCGTTAAATACCTGAAACAGGGGGATACAGTTGGAATGTGCACGTATGCCAGTGGCGCAAAAATCGTTCTTGAGCCGACGCGGGATAAAGATGAAATCATCGAAGCACTTGATGAATTGGAAGCAAGTGGCTCTACCGCTGGTGCTGCCGGTCTTACCAACGCATACGACCTTGCTGATGAATGCTTTGTCGAAGGTGAGATAAATCGTGTAATTATGTGCACTGACGGCGATTTTAATGTTGGAGTTACTGGTAATGATGAACTGCAGGAAATTATCAATAAAAAATCACAAAAAGGGATTTCTCTGAGTATTTTCGGGTACGGAAGCGGAAATCTGCAGGATGACATGATGAAGCACATAGCGAAAACCGGCAACGGGAATTATTTCTACGTTGGCAGCAAAAAGGATGCGCAACGCGTTCTCGGTGATAAACTTGCTTCAACAATTGAAATTGTCGCATCGAACACGAAGATTCAGATTGAATTTAATCCGACGATTGTTGATGAATATCGCCTTATCGGCTATGAGGTTCGGGCATTGAAAGACGAGGATTTTGATAACGATTTGGTCGATGCAGGTGATATCGGTCCCGGACACAATGTTACCGCAGTTTATGAGTTACGACTGCATAATAAACCGGCAATAGAAATGGCAGAACCAGAGGAATTTGCCGGGAAACTGGGCATATTTAAAATCAGGTATAAATACAATATTACCGATTCTGAATCTCATCTGTTGAAATATTTCATCGAAAACGACCGCAAATCTTTTGCTGCTGCGTCGCCGGCATTCAAGTTCGCAGCAGGTGTAACCGGATTTGCAGATGTTCTCAGAGACTCTGAATTTGCGAAGGATTGGAGGTTAACAACCGCAATAGACTGCATCGAAGCAGGCAAAGTTGTCCCCGCGTCAGATGGAAAGGAATTGATAGAATTTATTCGCAAAGTCATTTCGCTCAAGGACAAAGCACCGGATGAAGAAGTTGTTACCCCTGAGAAGTAAATTTTGCATCAGTTTTTTAATTAAAGGAAAGGGTGCTATCACCCTTTTTCTTTGTAACTTTGGTTTTAAGTTTGGAATTTAAGAAAGGTGGAAGCACTCTTCGAAAAAAAAGTGAAAAATTTCGAAAAAACATCATTAAACATTGCAAATAAGAATAGTTTGGCTCAAATTTCTGTTGAGAATTTAGATTTGGTGTATTATCATAAAGTCTCTTTAAAACAAAATGTTCTTTTAAAACCAGTAACAATCAAATCTTGCATCAACAATTTATTGAAGGTGCAAGTTAAGCGAAAGCTTAAGAGGGGAAACCCTCGCTCGTGTGATCGGTTAAAGCAATTGGGTATTCCAATTCTTTACCGTTCGGGGATGCTTTACCCTTTGCGTTATGGAGTGCAGAAATGGGTATCGTATCCTGAAGTTGTCTCCTGAAAGAAGGAGTTTCAGCACGTGCAGATTTATCTGTGCAGTCTTTCTGCTTTTGGTTTACAACATTGTCAATAGGTTAAATAACTCTTGAGTCCTATGGGCAGTGATGTGAGTAAAAAGCAGGTTCATTTGTATGCTGAATTGGGAACAATGTTCTCAGCAACCCACGGGAGACCCAATCCAGAAAGCCCAAAAGTCCGGCGCCAAATTTGATGCTTTGGAACAATTTAATGTATCGATTGTTTTCCAAGCTCTAAAGCAGGATAAAATGGAATAGATGCTGACTCCAGGGTGATTTGGGAAAGGTCTTCTTTGTTGATTGACAGTAAAATTTTGCTGTCAGGGACTTTTCTACCCGCAAGGGGGGTCGGTAATCGGCAGCGCGTTTAAACGCGAATCTGCAGATTGCCCAACAGGGAAGGAGTTCTCATATGCAAGCTTTAGGGCGTCATCTAATCGTTGAGTATTATGATTGCAATCCGAAAGTGCTTGATGAGATTGAGATTATCGAAGCAGCAATGCTGGAAGCAACGGAAAAAATGCAGGCAACGAAGGTTGCTCACAAATTTCATCAGTTTGCACCACAGGGAGTATCAGGTGTAGTGATTATCGAGGAATCACACCTGTCGATTCATACTTGGCCCGAATACGGCTACGCTGCGGTTGATTTCTATTCCTGCGGCAATAAAGTTAATCCGCACATCGGGGTTAAGGTTCTCCAAAAGTATTTACAAACAGATAACGTGAATGTAACTGAAATTCTACGTGGTTTTGTGAATGCGCCACATAAACAGTCGATTTATGCAGAGGAAACCGATAAAAGTCTAGTAAAAAACATTTAATCACTCAATCGCAAGTTTAATATGCATTCCAACGGAATATTTTCGGGTTATGTACGTTATTATTACGGTAAAAGAGTGGCTGACGGTTGAAACTACTTTATAACCAGTTAGCTATACAGAAAAAACAAAGAAAATTTCATTCAACAAGTTTTGAAGGTGAAAAATGCCAATCTATGATTTCGAATGCAACCATTGCGGAGAAAAATTCAGCAAGTTTGTGCTAACTGTATCAGGTGTTGCAAAAGTTAAATGCAAATTCTGTAAAAGCAGTGATGTCCGCAAGTTGATAACGGGTTTTTCAACTGTTTCAAATAAAACAAGTGGGTTAAATGACACCAGCAAGCATGGTGACAATTGTGCGAATACAGGCTGAGGTTTCTATTAGTATGCGTGGCATACTTTAATTAACAGATGAAAAAGTAATACAAACAATAGTGGAACTGGCAACTTTGCCTGTTAATGTTGTGGTTGATGTTTACTGTCAGGCAAGGATGCCTGACCTACCGGTAATGTTGCGATTGTAATAAAACAATACTCTGCTGCACAAGGTGTTAAACTTAGGCTGCAATTAGCATGATTACTGACCTTAGATTCTATGTTTTGCGGATTCTGCCGTTGAAACCTGAACGTTTGAGCTTGTCAAGCGCTTTCTCCGCCTGTTCTACGAACACGTCTTTCAGCACCGGTACAACAATTCTTGCAAGCAACTTTTCAATTTCGGATACATCCATATTGGTAATTTCCTGAATAAGTTTGATTGCTTCATCCTTGCGATTCTCAGGAACTTTATTCATAAATAAAGTACAGTTACCTTTAGGAATTTTCATTTTTTTAACATCGACACCAATTTCCAACTCATCAATTATATCTTTATCCGCAGCTTTTTTTGACTTTGCAGTATCATCAGCCAATTTAATCTGCGCCATGCCGAATTCCTTGCCAACGCTCTCATCCTCAATACTTTCATCTTCAGCATCTTCAAGAACAAGCTCATTGTCAAAAGATAGATCGTCTTCCATGCTTAGTTCTTCTTGCTTGAGCAATTCTTCAATTGATGCGGTGTCACTTTTCTTGGTAATTTTGGGTTCTGGTGTATCGGGAATATTATCAATATCAATGCCAAGCTCTTCGAGTACATCAACACCATCGTTCTGGACTTCGCCGGAGATGATATCTGCATCAGTTTTCAGTATTCTTTTTCTTCTTTTTGAGCGATTTTTTTTCGAATTAGTTTTTACACTGTTTTTAATATGTGCGGAAGTTGCTTTTTTACTTTTTTTTGTATCCACTTTTTTCTTATCGAAAGAATCAGTATCAATTTTCTTCTTAATGTCGGGATCTTCATAAGTGCTTGCACTGCCAGTCCAGGGTTCAAGTTCTTCTTCTTCCTCAGCTTCGTGTTCATCTACTTTGATTTCAGGTTCTATGTGCGTACTTTGCTTTTCGGTTTCAAAAACCTTAGATTCTTCTTCGACAAATGAATCCCAATCATTGTTCTGGCTAAGCTCGTTAGATTGTTTCAGCTCCACTATTACATCCTCACTTTCGGGGGCATCCAAAGATTCAAGTACAATATCATCTTCTAAGTCAGTTTCTAAGTCAGAATTTATTTTTTCGGAAGTTTTATCATTTTGTTCTAGAATGGATTCATCATTGACAGTAGAATCTGCATTCTGGAGAGTTTTTTCTTCTTCCTTTTGTTGCCTCTCATCTTCAGTTGCATCCATATCAAAATCATCAAAATTAATATCATCAAGTGATGATGTCTCAAGTTCGTCTGAAATGTCAATAATTGTTACGTCATCCATGATTTCGTTATCGAGAAAATCGCTACTTGTTGCTGTCTCAGATTCATCGGTCTCAAAATCAATATCAGGTTTTTCGTCGAGTAATTCGTAATCGGTAACGGAAGTTTCCTCTAAAGTAAATTCTTCCTCGGGTTCATCTGCATTGTCTGTAAGATTAGTGTCCTCGCTTATTTTCGACAAATCCTCGAATTTTGGTTCTTCTTCAATTTCGGATTCATAAGGTTTATCAGACGTCTTTTCTTCTGGATGATGTGATGTTGCAGGTGTAACAAAATGAGGTTTTTCAAAAGTTTTAGCAGATTTCATAACAGGTTCTTCAACTTGTTGAGAGTCCGAATCGATTTTTTCTTCAAATTCCTCTGCATCTTCTATATCTGCTGGAATCTCTTCAGGTTTTTCTTCAGGTTCGGATGCTGACGGAGCACTGAAATATTCGTGTTTTTGCTGACTTGACTCCTCGAATTGAGGGGCTTCAGGGATATCATCTGCCATTGCTGGTGCCTGATTATTGAAGGGCTCCAGGAAATCAACAGGTTCAAACTCTTCGTCAGTTTCTTCAACTTTTTGTAGCTCAGCATAGTCAGTTTGTGCTGGTGTCTGGTTAAATAACTCATCCGCAGCAATCGGTGCTTCTGTAATCTTTTGCTCTTCAAGCATTGGGGATATTTGCGCAACATCGGGCATTTGATTTTGAATCATGCTTTGAGTTGGAGCAGATGCTGGTTCTTCCGAGATAGGGATTGCTGTTGCCTCTTCTTGCTGGGTTTCAAATTGAATTTTTTGAGTTTTTGTTTTATTAAGATTATCCGAAGCCTTCGTTGCAGAGACGACATCTTTAATCAATTTCACATATTTATTCTTGAAAGATGGTGTATTGAAAGATTCACCAATAAAATCATACAGCGGCTTCTGAAGGAAATATGGCGGGATTTTGCAGGTTTCACGCAAAATAGAAAAAACAATCTTATGCTCAGCTTTTACGATTATTTCTCGTGCTTTTACAAGCTGAAGCAACCCGCGAGTCTGCTCAAACAAAACATAATCGGGTGACAAAACGAATATAAAAATATCCGCTCTTATGATTTTATCCTTGATTTGCTCAAGTTCATCATCTGTCATATCGGAAGAAACCATGCCGAATTGTTTCTGGAAAGGTGTTCCAGAGATTTGCTTCAATGTGCCAAGTACAGCATCAAGAAACGGTTTTGCCCATTTTTTAATACCGCTTGGCATTATTGCCAGTATGTTAATGCTATTCATTTAATACTCTCACAGATGTTCTACGAAGAATAAATATTAAAAAAAATTCCACGGGAATTTCCAAACATTTATCGAAAAAAAACAATAAAACACTGTATTTTAGTATTTTTCCGAAGTTATACAAGTCTTTTACAAAGGATGTAAATGTCATTGTGAATATTAAAAACACCCATAAAACTTATTTATCATATTATCGGATAAATCGAAAGCTGAATCCTTAGCATTTATCGTAATACTGGGTCCATAATTCCTTGAATATTTTTCTGGCATGATGCAAACGCCATCTAACTGTTGCATGAGGAATATTGAGAGAATCACTTATATCTTTGCTGCTTTTATTATCAAGCTCACGCAGCACAAGAACGGTTTTATAAGGTTCAGGCATCATATCGAGAATGTTGTATACCCATTTGGAACGTTCTTCAAGCTCGATGTTTTCGGATGGTGGATCAGCATTTTTATCGGCGAGAATTTCCTGCAATTCGTCGATATTTACGCTGCTGGTTTGGTTTTTCTTCCTCAGAAAATCGATTGATGCATTCACAACAATTCGGTACAGCCATGTGAAAAAACTGCGGTTTGTATCGAATTTATACAAAATTTTGAAGGCTTTTAAGAATGCTTCCTGAACAATATCTTGTGAATCTTCCTGGTTATGAACGAATTTGTATGCAGTCCAAAAGCATCTGTCGTGATATTTCTCCACCAGCACATAAAACGACGTCTGATCGCCATTGATGCATTTTTCGATCAGCATTTTATCGGCATTTTTAGCTGAAGAACTGTTCACACAAGTCCTTTGTTCGAATTCAGGGGAATTTTGAGGAGTAATTGCGAAGGCGGTTGAAACTTACTGAGAGGTTTATAAATAATATTTTACATGTGTTTAACTCTCAAACATAGTCATTGGACGATGAGATTACATTTGAATCACCAAAATAATAAAAAATTTCAAAATAATAATACAAATTAGCTGATTACTAGTGGTCAATCAAAATTTTTACAATTTACACAAAAAAATCCCTAATAATATATTCAGGGATTCCAAATGGGTTTCGATTTTATGCCTAATGCAGTTAAAAAAAAGTTTCAAAGAATGGTGGAACAGGCATCCTTGCCTGTTAATATTGATGCTTAAAGTCAGGTAAGATGCCTTACATTGGTTGCAACACTCAAATACACAGGCTGGAAGCCTGTGCCACTACATCATTTTTTTTGAAACAGTGCACTAGTGCTTAGGGACAAAAGTTATGTTCCTGTCATTCTGAGCGAAGCGAAGAATCCCAGTCTACGAAGTCCTTTAATTATCCACGTATTTTAGTGCAAGCAGCTTCTGGATTCCCGTTTTCGCTTGCGCGGAAGCCGCTGTTTTCACGGGAATGACAACTTCTTAAATATTATGTCACTAAGCACTAGTTTTTCTCGGACTTGGATTTTGCAAGCTCGATTGTGAGTTTCAAATCGTGTGCTTCTTGTGTGTCGCTGATTTCAAGAGCCTTGGCTACCATCTCAAGCGCAAGGTCATATTTCTTCGCATTCTTATATGCTTTTGCCGATTTCAAGTACAAGGGTGCTTTCATTTTGTCAAGTTTGACGAAATTCATACAGATGCGCCATTCAAGCGCAGCAGCATCCCAGAGTTCCGCCTGTTCGCAAGAACTCGCATACAACTCATGCAGATTCTCAAGACCATCAGGAATGTCGTTCATTTGTGGGATAGATTCGATTAAACCTCGCAGCCAATACGCAACCGAAACGCTGTCGTTCTGGGTGATATAATACTTCGCAAGCGCAATTCGCGCACCAAGCTGAAGTTCCGTCTGTTCGCAAATCTTTTCCGCAATCTGAAGCAGACTTAAATTCTCGTTATTCGCAGCATGTATCTGCATCAGAAACATGTAAGCGTTGCCAGTTCCGACATAATCGGGAAACGCTGCAATAGCATGCTCGAAACATTTTTTCGCGTCTGTTGGCGAATCCTGCTGATACAAGCGTCCAAGCAGGATATAAATTTCGTAGTCTGCAAAACCGTTGTCAACAGCTTTTGTCAGATATTCAATCGCTTCCGACTGCAGAACAGCATTATCACCTGCGGTCTCCAAAACCTGAAGCCCTTTTAGGCACAGCGCGAATTTATCGTTTGAATCATCTACAAGAATCTTGTTTGCCAGTTTGTACGCATCCTCCTTCATGCCGTTGCTGTAATATGCCCAGCAAAGTTCAGGCATCACGCTTTTGTCGCCGTCGGTTTCATATTTCATTATCAATTCCTGAAGCTTCAGCAAACCCGGACGGGCTACAACCTTCACGCAGTCGATGAATTCGGATTTTATGTATTGCTTGAATTTATTATCGAATTCCTCCGCTGATAATCCGGTAACCGCTGAAATTGCTTGCTCAAGAGTTTTATTTTGTGAGAAAAGGTCAAGCATTTTTTTGATGATTTCTGCACCACCATGCTTTTCTTCGAGCATTTTCAACATCAAACTCGCCTGATACACCGCTAACTCAGAAGTTGCTGTACTGGCAACCGCAAAATTAATATTTGAGATTTTTATCAGATTATCCTTAAAAAAACTCTTTACAAGCGCAAGTTGCTGATGCATTCGCCATTCTTTCCGATATTGCACCAACGCATGCTGGGTGCTGCCCTTTAGAAACCCCACAGGAACATTCCCTCTGCTCATTTGAATTTGGAAAGTTTTCTCCATTTCACGCCGAATGACTCTGCGCCAGCTAAAAGTTCCTGGATTCGATGCCTGCGGAAGTGCCAGCGTGATTAGCCGTCCAAAAGATTCCCCGAAGGTTTGAATACTCGGAAGCCCGATAGTCCTTGAGCCGAAATCGTCCAGCCGATGAAATCCTTCGATAATAATGGGTGTTACTGGTTTGAAACTATATTTTTTCTGTAAATCTACGAAATCGGTCATCAGTGCGTCTTCAAAGTAAGGAAAAATAAGGTCGAATGCGCTTTCATGCAGCTTTATGATGAAATTCCCGTCTCGCGATGTTTGCGACTTGAATTCCTCCTGCAAAACCCGCAAAGTCTGTGAAATATTGAGTGTGAAGAGTTTATTGCGCAATGTATCGTTGAAATTCGCGGATTTCAACAGCTCATACGCCCGTTTCTCGTCAAGACCCTGTTTTGCATATGCAAACCCGAGTTGTTTCATTAAAAGATAATTTTTGGGTGTGAGTTTCAGTCCTTTTTCACCCAGCATAACCGCATCCGCCAATTTCAAGCTGTTTGTAAGTCCCTGAACAATCGAGACATAGAAATTTGCATGTTTTTTAATGTTTTCGAGGATTTTTCTCTCGATTTCAGCAAATCCTTTGTTGTCACCGAGGTGTAGACAATTTAACGCTTTCAAAGATATGCCGTATTTATGCGCTGGATTCAACTCCAATAACTCGTCGATGTAAAGCTTCGTGTCAGCATATTTCTGCTCGCGATTGCATAGCTCGATTTTGGCGAGTAAAGCATCAATCGAATTCGGCAGATATTGCATTATCGCGTCAACTTCCGCAGATGCCTTGAACAAATCGCTCTCAAACAAATATGTCTGCATCATCAACCTTGAAATGCCCGGATGCTGATTGTTGAACTTCTTTACAACCTCCAGATACAAGTTGCGCGCATCGATGTGAGTTTCGGTTTCCAACGTGATTTTCGCTGCCCAATAATATGCGTCGATGTTGTGTTTATCGGCATACACAGCGTTTTTCGCATAGTCAAACGCTTGTTTAAGATGATTCTCATTTTCGATGAATTCCGCAAAATATCTCGCTTTACATGCTGCCAAATACACGTTACTAACATTTCGATTTCCCATGCTTCTGTCATATTGTTTCAATGTCGGTTCATGCGCAAAAATCAGTTTTTCAACCTTTTGAAACAAAGTTTGTGCTTTTTCCCAATTGCCCTGAAGATAAGCGATTTCACCAGCAGTTTCGACGTAAATTTCATTATCAGAGGTTTTGGAAATAAGTTTATCCGCGATTTTCTCAGCATCAGCGAGTTTTCCGAAATATTTTAAAGTTTGGGCATATCCGTGTAAAAGTGCAGCATGTTTGTTTACATCAAGTTCTGCAAGCTTTTCGATATCGATTTTATCCGCGAAAATCTTCAGTGCTTCGATCTTTTCACCAAGAAACATGTAAACCTGAGCGAGACCAATCCGCGCCTGCGCATACTCCTGCTCTGACAAATAATTCTCGTCTTCTATGCTTACTATTTTCTTGAAATATCGCCTGGCGGTCTTGTATTGTCCAGATTGTAAACTATCTTGTGCTTTATCGAAATATTCAGCATATTTCTCGATTTCCTCAAGTTTTTCCGAATCTTCTTCATCATCAGCGATAATTCCAGTTGTAGCAGATACAAAAAACAAAAGCGTAACCACGATAAATGCAAGCCATAAACGCATGCAAGCCTCCAAAAACATATTTCGTCAATCAATATTACTGTTTTTCGGTAAGTGTAACTTCAATCTCAATTTCCTTGCCGTCGCGAAGGATGGTTATTTTTACATTCGTGCCGGGCTTAAAATGAGCGATTTTGGTTTTCAACCAGACATTGTTTTCCACAATCTCACCATTTAATTGTTTAATTATATCCATGTGCTTCAAACCCGCTTTTTCCGCGGATGAATCTGGCATCACCTGGTCAATTAATATACCTTTGCCAAGCTGCATTTTTTCTTCGACGCTTAACGGTAGAATCGTAACACCAAGTTCGGAGCGTTTGACAAGTCCGAAGCTGATTAAATCCTCAGCGACTCTCAGTACGAGATTTGCAGGTATTGCGAACCCGATGCCGACATTGCCGCGCGTTTCAGAATAAATAAACGTGTTAATGCCGATAACTTTTCCCATTAAATCAACAAGCGGACCGCCTGAATTCCCCGGATTTATCTGCGCACTCGTCTGAATGAAATCGGCATATCCACCCGTGCGGAAAATATCACCTCGTCCAAGAGCACTCACAATGCCCATCGTTGCTGTGTTCTCAAAACCATACGGCTGCCCCATTGCAACAACAATATATCCTGGTTTTAACATGTCTGAATCAGCGAATTTAGCCTGTGTGAGTTTATAGCTACCGGTGTCAATTTTCAGAAGTGCCAAATCAGTCGCAGGATCCAAACCCACAAGCTTCGCTTTGAAAAGCTGGTCATCCTGACTCACGAAAATCTCGGATGCATTGCGGATAACGTGATTGTTTGTGATGATGTATGCAACGGAACGCACAACCGAGTAAACAACACCTGTCCCGAGATGCGATTCAGGCTGATTGCCAAAACTGAACGGAAAATCCATACTCGTTCTTGCATTCGATTTCGCGGTGATGCTAACAACGCTTTTCGATGAAACTTCGACCGCATCAGCAATCATTTCGGATAGTGGCTCATCGTAATAAAGTTTTTTGGCGGAAGTGAAATCGACTTCTGGCTTTTCCGCGGATAATCCTTCGGGCAGAATATGCATTTTGAATTCAATAATTGCACCCGTAATAAAGCCGACACATAGAATTGTAGCAAAAACCAGCCAGATTTTTCCGGTTTTTGTAGGCATATCCTCAATTTGTTTTAGTATGTCAAGCGAATCGCTATCGGTGTCTTTTTTTATTATTTCGGGAACTTTTTCGAATGAATTTTGCTGATTTTCATTTTGCATGATTTACCTCATTAATACTACAAATTTATAAGATTGAGCTTAACCTCATCGTCAAAGCTTCTATTAATCTCGTGTTCAAGGGGGTAAATGTATATTTCACCGGTTACACTCACGATTCCAGAAAACAAATGTCCGCCTTCCAACGTGAAGTCCGGCTTAGTAAGTATAACGTGTGCATGAATAAATGGTTTACCATCAACAAGTGAAATATTCCCTAAGAAATTCAATAATTCGCACGATGGCTGTACAGATTTACGCATATAATCTTGTTTTTCGAGGTCGTAATATCCAATTGTTATATCTTTTAGCGCACCGATGCCTTTGATAACGCCTGCCTTAAGATTGTTTTCAGTTATATAATCAGTAAGCGTTTTAAGAATTTCCTCACCTCGGCTGAGAACAACAACATGCACATTATCCTTAATAAGCGATTTCATTTTGCACTCCATATTGAATTTTTTTCTATATTCAGTATAAATTACTGCTAAATGTATGTAAACACAGAATATGGGGTGTCCATGACAAGTGTAAATAGATCAAAATTAATGGAAATAGTTGAAAATCTTCCGAAAGCGAAGATTGGTATCATTGGGGATTTCGTGCTTGACCAGTTCATTTATGGGCATTCAACGCGCATTAGCAGAGAAGCACCGGTGTTGATTTTGAAAGAGAATCGTAGGACGGAACTGCCCGGTGGAGGTGCAAACACACTAAACAATTGTTTATCGTTGGGAATTCAAGCACATGCGTTGACAGTCGTAGGAAAAGATAGTGCAGGTGATACGTTGAAATCGATTCTGCATGACAACGGGTTGAAACCTGAGAATTGCGAATTTATCACATCGGATAAAGCATCGACTACGACGAAGTCGCGAATTCTGGGTGGATTGCGGCATTCAACTGCACAACAAATTGTTCGTGTGGACAGGGAGGTGCCGTTGATTGCTGATGAGTCCATTAACCGTGCGATTATCGAGGGTTTAGGGAAAATGCATGAAAATATTGATGTACTGATAATAGCGGACTACGGACTGGGAGTTATTTCTGAACCTGTGAAAACATTTATAAAAAGGACAATTATTCCAGCAGGAGTTAAAGTTCTCGTTGATAGCCGTTTTGGAATGCTTGGTTATGAAGGATTTTACGGCATTACGCCGAATATAACCGAGGTGGAAGAAGTACTTGGCGAGGATATTGGCAATGAAATCGAAAAAATCGAACGCTTGGGCAATGATTTACGAGTGAAACTGAATCTAAACATGCTGGTCATCACCCGCGGAAAATTCGGGATGACACTCGTTGAAGATGCTGGCATTTCGCACATTCCATGTTTTGGTAGAGATGAAGTTGCGGATGTAACAGGTGCTGGCGACACAGTCATCGCGGTTTTGGCGTCAGCACTGGCAGCCGGAGCGTCATCGCTTGAAGCATCACATCTTTCCAACATTGCGGGAGGGCTTGTTGTGCAGAAGCAAGGAACCGCAACACTTACACGCGATGAGCTTAAAAATGCAATCTCTACACTATCCCAATGTCATTCAGAACGAAACGTTGTGGAGTAAAGCGGTCGAAATCCTTGATATCCAAAGTTTTCAATATCACAATTGTTCTGGATTCCCGTTTTCACGGGAATGACAAGACCTGAAACTTCTGTTACAGTGTACTGTAACAAAAATAATAAACATTAGATTGGTGGGTCAGGCATCCCTGACTGACATTCATCATCAATATCAACAGGCAGGGATGCCTGTTCCACTACTACCTGAAACTTTTGTTACACAGTAATAGCAACTTATTCGCTTTTCGAAGCGATGTAAATTCAACGAT